>JAGRKQ010000259.1:0-3656 GCA_020442235.1 Hyphomicrobiaceae bacterium
TCGGGGTCGGCATGGCTCATATTGATGCGGAAGACGTCGGCGCCGGCGAGATGCAGGGCGCGGATTTCTTCGGTTTCGGAACTGGCGGGCCCGAGAGTCGCGAGAATCTTCACATTGCGATTGCGTCTCACGTCCCGTTCTCCCCGCTTTGCGTGTCTTCGGTCAGCTGCACCGTCCAGGAATGCTGAAAGCCGGTGTCGACCTCGAAGAAGCCGGTGGTTTCCAGCCCGCGGTCGGCGCAGTTTCCCTGTCCGCGAATGGTGAAGATGCGGGCCTGGGTGCACAGATAGTGCCGGCCCTTCCATTCGCCGCCCTGATCGTAATCGATCGCATAAACATAATAAAAGCGTGATGACAGCGCGCCCGCGATCAGCATCTCGCAGGTGCCGGAAGGAAGGTTCCACCAGCCTTCGGTCAGCCAGCCCTGGCGTGTCGGATAGCCGAGCGCGACGCCGATGGTGCTGGAGGTGTCGTTGCACATGCGAAAGCCCTGCTGGCCGGCGGGCTCGTCCGGTGCGCGCGCGGCGGCGGCGGCCATCGCCTCATGGCCTTCCACGATGCGCCCCTCGATGCTGCCGACCGGTTCTTCGCTCGGCGGCAGCGTCAGGGCCACATAGGCGCCGGCCACCAGAACCGCGACGGCAAAGGAGGCTGCGACGTAGCGCAGCCGCGAATGCGGCTTGGTGGAGAGCGGCTGTTGGGAGGGGATGATGCGCATCGGGTTCAGATAAGGCGGAGTGTCAGGTCTTGTCAGGAATTGCGCCGGCAGTGTCAACGCAGATGACCCTCAGATCATTGGCGTTGGTGCCGGTCGGGCCGGGGGTGAAGAGCGCGCCGGCGGCCTGAAGAAAGCGGCGCGAGTCATTGGCGGCGAGCGCTGCTTGCGCATCGACGCCGGCGCGGGCGGCTTTTTGCAGTGTTTGCCCATCGACCAGTCCGCCGGCCGGATCGTCGGCAAGGCTGCTGCCGCCATCGGTGCCGTCGCTGTCGGCGGCCAGGGCTGAAATGCCGGTGCTGCCGGCAAGGGCGATGGCAAGGGCGGTCGCATATTCCTGGTTCGGGCCGCCTTCGCCGTCGCCGGTCACGGTCACGGTCAACTCGCCGCCGGAGATCAGCGCGACCTTTTCCCGGTTGCGGGCATGGGCAAGCGCCTCCTTGGCGTGGATGCGCGCGACGCTGCGTGCTTCGCCTTCCAGATCCACCCCGAGAACGAGGGCACGGTAGCCGAGCGCCTCGGCCTTTCGGGCGGCCGCCGCGATCATGTCCGCCGGCCGTGCGATCAGGCGGTAGGCGGCGCGGGCAAGGGCCGGGGCGCCGGGCTTGAGGGTTTCGTTTCCGGCATCTTCCAGCGCGGCGAGAACCGAAGCCGGAAGGCGGTCCCGAAAGGCGGCGGCGATGGCACGCGCCTCGGCAAGCGTCGTCGGATCGGCAACCGTGGGGCCTGAAGCGATCACTTCCGGGTCGTCGCCAGGCACATCCGAAATCGCCAGCGTCAGCGACGGGGCCGGGTGGATCGCCTGTTGCAGCCGCCCGCCCTTGATGCGTGACAGGTGCTTGCGCACGGCATTCAGCCGGCCGATGGGAACGCTTGCCTTGAGAAGAACGTCGCTGACGGCGCGCTTGTCTTCCAGGCCGACGCCCTTCACCGGCGCGACCCAGTTCGCCGAACCGCCGCCGGAGACGAGGCAGAGCACGAGGTCGTCCCGGCCGGCGCTTTCGGCCAGCACCAGTGTGCGCAGGGTGGCGCGCAATCCGGCTTCATCCGGCAAAGGGTGGCCGGCCTCGACCATCTCGATGCGCCGCGTCGGGCATCCATAGCCGGTGCGGGCGACGGCGATGCCTTCCAGCCGTTTCGGGTCAAGGCCGAGCCGGTCGAGATAATGCGCCTCGGCCGTCTGCGCGAAGCGGCCGGCGGCCTTGCCGCAGGACAAGACGATGAGCCGTCCCTTGGGTGGTTCGGGCAGATGCGGAGGCAACACGGCTGCGGGCTGCACGGCCTCAAGGCCGGCGTCGAAGATCGCCCTCAGATCGTCCGCACGGTTCATTGAACGAGATCCGCCGTCCTGCGGCTGCGCCGTTCCCGGGCCACGAAGACACCGGTCAGGATCAGCGCGCCGCCCACCCATTGCGCCGGCCCGAGCGCTTCGCCGAGAAGAACGATCCCGAACAGCGCGGCCGCCACCGCTTCCAGGAAAATCACAAGCGAGGAAAAGGCGGCGGGAAGATGACCGAGCGAGAAGGCGAGAAGCCCCTGGCCGCCGATGTGGCTGACAAGGGCGAGGGCAACGAGTGCGGCAAGCCCCTTCGACGAGGCCGGCAGCAGCGTCGGCTCCAGCATGAGGGCGGCAATGAGGAGGAGGGCCGCCGTCACGAGGCCCGAGACGGCCATGATCTGCGCCGAGGATGCGCCCCGCCGGGCCCGGCGCACGCAGAGAAAATAGCCGCCGAAGAACATCGAGGTGACAAGGCCGTAAAGATCGCCCTCAAGGCGCTCCGGGCTGAATTGCCAGCTCGCCCCGACGAGCAGGAGGCCGCCGGCAAGGCAGAGGCCGAGCCCGCCGATCTCGCGCCTTCCCACCGGCTCGCCGAGCACAAGCCCGGCCAGAAGCAGCACCCAGATCGGCGCCAGCGTTGCCATCAGGGTCGCATTGGCGACGGTCGTGTTGACGATCGCCAGATGCCAGAAGAAGAGATCGCCGGCAAAGAGCAGCCCAGCCAGAAGCACGAAGGGTCGCGCGGCCCGGCGGGCTTCAGGAGAGCGGTTTGCCGCCTTACGTCTTGCGAGCAGCCACCACAGCAGCATCACTGGCACGGCCAGTCCGACGCGCCAGAACGCCGAGGCGAAGGGGCCGACCTCGGCAAGGCGCACGAAGACCGGCGAAATGCCCATGGCGATGGCGCCCATGGCGAGCGCGGCAAAGGCGATGACCGGCAGCAGGGCCGGCGCTTCGGTCGTGGTGTCGGTGCTGTTCACAGGAAACCCGCCCGCAGCGCGCGGCGGCCCTTTTGCCGCTTCAATGACCGATTCTAATATCGGCCCTCAACGGTTCCGTCGATTGGCATTCCCGCATGAGCGACTTTCTTCCGGTCGAGACGCTTGCCGGCGATCCTGGCTGCGGCCTGATCCTTCTGTGCGATCACGCCAGCAATGCCTTTCCGCCCGGCTACGGCACGCTCGGCCTGCCGCCGGAACAGCTTCAGCGGCACATCGCCTATGACATCGGCGCCGGCGCCCTGACGCGTGCGCTCAGCCAGCGGCTTCGGATCCCTGCGGCGATGACGTGTTTTTCGCGTCTTCTCATCGACCCCAATCGCGGGCGCGACGATCCGACGCTGGTGATGCGGCTCTCCGACGGGGCAGTGGTGCCGGGCAACCGGCACATCGACGCGGATGAAAAGGCACAGCGCATCGTCCGCTACTACGATCCCTATGACGCTGCGATCGCGGGGCTGATCGATGCTGCGGTATCGGCGGGACGCGTGCCGGCGCTGTTTTCCATCCACAGCTTCACCCCGGTCTGGCGGGGCATGCCGCGCCCCTGGCATGCGGCGATCCTGTGGGACCGCGACCCGCGCCTGGCGCGCCCCTTCATCGACATGCTGGAGGCGGAGGGCGATCTCGTCGTCGGCGACAACGAGCCCTATACCGGGGCGCT
>JAGRKQ010000259.1:3752-4193 GCA_020442235.1 Hyphomicrobiaceae bacterium
CACTGGGCCGACCGGCTGGCGCCGATGCTGCAAGCGGCGCAGCGTCTTCCCGATCTCGACCGTGTGCGCCACTATGGCTCCCACAGCGACCCGGCGTGAGCCGGCAACGCGCAGAGACTAACAAGCAGAGACATGCGATGAGCCTTGACGATCAACAGCGCCTGGAACTGGAAGCGGCGGTGTTCCGCCGGCTGGTGGCGCATCTGCGCGCCCGCACCGACGTGCAGAACATCGATTTGATGAATCTGGCCGGCTTTTGCCGCAACTGCCTTTCCAACTGGATGCTGGAGGAAGCCGAGGCGCGCGGTCTCGGCCTCGACAAGGCGGCAACGCGCGAGGCGGTCTATGGCATGCCTTATGAAGACTGGAAGGCGCGCTATCAGAGCGAGGCGAGCGCCGAGCAGCTGGCAAGCTTTGCCGCCAGCCGTCCCGATCATTGAT
>JAGRKQ010000259.1:4221-8141 GCA_020442235.1 Hyphomicrobiaceae bacterium
CCGGAGTGCGTTTCTGTCCACAGGCGCGCTTGACCCGGCCGCTTCTGTCGCGTCATCCGGTTCGCACCAGCTTGCGATGAGGTAGCCCTTCGATGTCCGATCCGACCGTTGCCACCACCCAGATCCGCGCCTTTGTCGAGCGCATCGAGCGTCTGGAAGAGGAAAAGAAGTCGATTTCCGACGACATCCGCGACGTCTATGGCGAAGCCAAGGCCAATGGCTTCGACGTCAAGGTGCTGCGCCAGGTGGTGCGGCTGCGCAAGAAGGACGCCGCCGAACGGCAGGAGGAAGAGGCCGTGCTCGACCTCTATCTCGCCGCGCTCGGCATGAAGGTGCCCTCGGACAACGCCTGACGCATCAGGCCGCCGTTTCGGCAGGTCCCGGCCGTGACATCACGGCCGGCCTTTGCATCAGTTTGTGGTGAAACGCTGCGTCTGGGTCCAGCGGATGGCCGGGCCGGCGAACCGGTCCGCGCGCCGCGTCGGATCGGGGAAGGCCTCGAAGCGCGAAGCGACAACGCTTGCCGGCGGCGTGACAACGTCACGCGGCTGTTCGGTGCTCGGCGCGATCAGGACAGCATGGGCGCTGGCCCGGATCGACTGGCGCCCGACGATCGGCGACAGGCTCGATGGCACGCTGGAGGTGGTCTCGGCGGCGCTGATCGGACGGCGCTGGGCCGAAGCCTCGACGCTCGGGCGCAGACCGCGCCGGGTGAGCGAATTGATTGCGGCCTGAGCATCGTCCGGGCTCGCCGGTCGCGGCGCGTAGGCCTGAACGGTCGGGGCAAGGTTCGCCGGCTGTGCCGGGGCCGGGATCGCGCCGGGCGCAAGAGAGGCCGGAGCCGGCACAATAGGTGCGCTCGGCGTGGCGGCAGCCAGCACGATGGTGTCGGCCGGGCGGAAGGCCGGGTTCGGCGGCAGCACCGAAGGGCCGGTGGCCGTCGGCGTTGCGGCCGCGACGACCGTTTCGGCCTGCGCATAGGGCGGCATGATCGGGTTCGGCGGCGTCAGCGGCACGGCACGGGCAACCTCGGTCGCAGGCGTTGCGATCTGGCCCGGCGCGGTGGCCGCGGGAATGGTGGTGGCCGAAGGAACGCTCGCGGACGGAACGATCGAGCCGGCGGCGCCGGTTGCCGAGGCAACGACGACGGCAACGGGCCGGGCAACGGGAACCGGCGGAACGATGCTCGGGCCGCTCGGCTCGGGATCGGCCGCAGGGGCCGGAGCGGGTGCGGCGGCAACAACGGCCACAGGTTCGGGCGCGGTGCCGACGCCGGCCGGCGGGGTCGGAGCGCCACTGCCGCCGAAGAGGAACGACAGAAGTCCGCCGGAGCCTTCTTCATCGTCGTCGCTGGGCGTATCGAGCATGGCATAGGCGCCGTCGCCGTCACGAGTCGGGGCGCTGCCGCGCGCCGTGGCAACGGCGGTGGTGGTGGCGCTCGGCGCCGCCGGACGACCGCCGGTGGTGATGCCGGCCTCGCGGCGGCGGCGTTCCACATCGACCAGCGCCTGCTGATAGCCGGGAAGCGGCTGGCGGTCGGTGGGCACATGCACGGTGCCGCCATTGGGGAACACGCGCACGAGCTGCTGGCGGGTCATGCGCGGCCAGTGGCGCACGCTGCCGGTGTCCATGTGGACGAAGGGGGTGTTGGCGGTCGGGTAGAAGCCGACGCCGCCGCGCTGGAGCCGCAGGCCTGCCACGCGCAGGCGGGCGGTCTGCACGCCGGGAATGAAGTAGTCCATCGCCCGGCCAAGCGTGTGCTGGGAATTGCGGGCAACGCCGCGCGAGCGGGCGCGCAGGGCCTCGTTGGTCGCCGGAGAGCGGTAGCCGGAAACGACGTGGATCGGCTCGCTGGCCCCGACTTCCCGGTAGACGTCCCAGATGATGTCGAACAGCGCCGGGTCCATGCGGGTCGCTTCGTCGCGGCGCCAGTCGCGCAGGAAGCGGTTGAGCTGGGCTAGCGCCTCGGGGACGAAGCGTCCGTTGCGCTTGTAGGTGACGGTGAGCCGTTCGTGGGTGTGGGTGTTGTAAAGCGTCAGCGTGCGGTTCTGCGCCTGGGCCGGTGCGGCGGCGAAGGCCGCCAGCATCGCGGCCGCCATCAGGCAGGCGAGGCCGGCACTGCGAAGGCCCCTCGGCAGAAAGCCTGTCCGGCAAACTGCACGCAAGCTGTCAGTCAGGTTACGCTGCAAAGCCTTGCGTCCCCCCACGCCCTTTGTTCGGCGGACCTTTTCGCCATCCCCAAGAATAGTTTTCTAAAGGTTAATGGCGCGTTACACGAAGCCCGCCAAGCCCCGCGATGTGATGCTTCGGTTCTTTCTCCGAATTGAGATCAAAACAAGGCGCAGCACCCCGGATGCGGCGTCTCGTCGCTGTTATGGTTAATGAAACCTGACCGCCGCAAAGACGCCATAAGGGCTCTTTCGGATGCGGACGGGGTTTACAGCCCCAGAAGCTGCCGCGTCCTAGCGTTATGTCCGTATATGTCGTCGAACATGCGCAGCCGGCCCTCGTCGTCCACACGGGCGGTGAAGTAGGCCAGATGCACCGGCAGATGGCTGTCGAGCGCAATCGTGCGCTCGCTGCCGCCGACAAGGCCACGCACCCGCGCCGGGGTCCACTGGCGTTCCTCCGACAGGATCACATCGGCGAACTCGAAGGGGTTCTCAACGCGCACGCAGCCATGGCTCAGCGCCCGGCGATCGCGCGTGAACAGGCCGCGCGAGGAGGTGTCGTGCAGATAGACCGAGTGCTGGTTGGGGAACATGAACTTGATCTGGCCGAGCGCATTGCCGCCGCCGGGGCGCTGGCGCACATAGACCTGCCCGCGGCGCACCGTCGACCAGTCGATGGCGGTCGGGTCGACCACCTGCGAGCGTCCGCCGACGCGGGCCACCACTTCATAATTGGCGCGCGACAGATAGGTCGGGTCGGCCTGGATGCGCGGCAGCATCTCGTTGGTGAGGATCGACGTCGGCACGTGCCAGTAGGGATTGACGACGATGTGCTCCATCTCGTCGGAAAAGATCGGCGTGCGGTGCTGACGTTGACCGACGATCACGCGGGTGGTGTGCACCGTCTCGCCACCGCGCACCACGAAGACGCGGTATTCGGGCACGTTGACGAAGACGTGGAAGCGGCCGAGATCGCGCGGCAGCCAGCGCCAGCGCTCCATATTGGCGATCACTTCGGGAATGAGGTCGCCGGCGCCGGCATTGAGGCTGGCAAGCGTTGCCGGCCCGACGATGCCATCGGCGGCAAGCCCGTGCTCGTCCTGGAAGGTCTTGACCGCCTGCTCCAGCGCTTCGTCGAAGCGTTCCGGATCGAAGGCCGGTTCGGCAGCACCGATGCCGGGAGGCGCGTTTTCCGGCATGGCAACGCCGAGGCGTTCGCGCAAGAGGGCGACACGGCTGTCGACATCCCCGAGCCGCAGGGTGCTGCCGGCGGGAACCTCGACGTGATGCTCGTCCTCGGCGTCATGGCGCAGCCGGGCGAGCGCATCGCGCAGGAGGCGGTAGCCCTCATGCGGCGGATTGTAAGCGAGGAGCGTCGCGCCGGCATCGGGGGCATCGGCAAGGGTCGCCAGGATTTCGACCGGATTGGCGATGTGGCGCTCGATGGTGATGTCGGAGGCAACGTCTCCCGGCGCAATGCGGCCGGTATAGGCATCGCGCGCATAATGCAGCGCGGCGCGGGCAAGACGAAGCTCCGTCGCGGCGGCGTCGGTGGCCTCTGCGGCGATGCGGGCCGTCTCGGGGGCGTCATAGGCCTCGGGGTCAAGGCCTTCGCGCGCGGCGGCGGCAAGGGTTTCCAGCACCGCCTGGCCGCGCGCATTGATCGCGCCGGCATCAAGGAAGACCGGGGCAAATTCGCGGGCGGAATAGAATTCGGCAATGGCAGCCCGGTCGCGCTGGCCATCGCGG
>JAGRKQ010000033.1:0-564 GCA_020442235.1 Hyphomicrobiaceae bacterium
TTGTGCAGGTTGATGTGCATGGCATCGACGCCGAGATCGCCGGGCCGCACCTTGCCGACGATGGCGTTGAAGTTCGCCCCGTCGCAGTAGAAATAGCCGCCCGCTTCATGCACCGCATCGGCGATGGCGACAATGTCGCGCTCGAACAGGCCGCAGGTGTTGGGGTTGGTCAGCATGATGCCGGCGACCTCGCCCGCATGGGCATCGAGCGCGGCCTGGACCGCCGCCGGATCGACGGTGCCATCGGCACGCGCAGCGACCGGCACGACGCGGTAGCCGAGAAGCGCAGCCGTCGCCGGATTGGTGCCATGGGCCGATTCGGGCACCAGCACGACCGAGCGCGCCTCACCGCGTGCGCTCAAGGCGGCCTTGATCGCCATCATGCCGCACAGCTCGCCATGGGCGCCGGCCTTGGGGCTCATCGCCACCGAGCCCATGCCGGTCATGACACAGAGCCAGCGGCCCAGTTCGGCAATGAGGTCGACCGCGCCGGAGACCGTCGAGAGCGGCTGCAGGGGGTGGATGTCGCCAAAGCCGGCAAGCCGCGCCATCTTCTCGTTGAGG
>JAGRKQ010000033.1:574-6734 GCA_020442235.1 Hyphomicrobiaceae bacterium
GTGCAGGAGCCGAGCGGATAGAGCCCGGCGTCGATGGCGTAGTTCTTCTGCGACAGGCGCACATAGTGGCGCAGCGCCTCGGGCTCGGAGAGGGCCGGAAGATCCGGCGCCTCACGCGTCAGCCCACCGAGACGGGATGTGACACCCTCGGGTTCCGGCAGGTCGACGCCGCAGGTGTCGGCATGGCCGATCTCGAAGATCAGCGGCTCTTCAACCATCAGCGCCCTGTTGCCGGTGAAGGTCGGTGCGTCAGAGGCAGAATTGGAGATCGGGGCGGTGGGGCGGCCTTCGCGGTTCATGGTCATGCCAGCATCTCACCTAGGCCTGACAACCCAGAATCCCGCACAACCTGTCGGCAATATCCCCCAATTTCCGCTGATTTCTCCATTATAATATTGCCCGTCAAGTACGTATTGATATCTCCCATCCATCCCAGATAACCGCAAACCACCATCAACTCCAAGTGTGCCTGTTAATAATACATTGTTATGCGATATCGTAAATCTTGCACGACCATTTGAGATAGAACCATCCATTTTTACACTATCGCACTGGTAATCACCCGAACTGCTCGTTACATCGAAATTGCCAGTATAATTCGCATTAAATGGATCGACATTCTGGGCAAAGCCAGCCACGGGAAAAGCAACAACAAACGCTGCGATAAGCATCAAGAATCTGGTCATGCCAGCACCTCCTTCAGCGCGTCGGCAAAGGCCGTGCGGTCCTCATCGGTGTTGATCTCGGTGGCGGCAACGAGAAGGAGATCGTCGAGCCCCCTTCCCCGCTCAAGCCGCGAGACAGGAACGCCGGCGAGGATGCCTTTTTCGGCCAGCGCCTCGACAACGTCCGCGGCGGGTTTGGAAAGCTTCAAGGTGAACTCGTTGAAGAAGCTCTGGTTGAGGAGCGTTGCGCCCGGCACGGCTTCGAGACGATCGGCAAGCTTCACCGCCGCCTCGTGATTGAGCCGGGCAAGCCGCGCCAGCCCATGCCCGCCCAGAAGCGTCATATGGATGGTGAAGGCGAGCGCGCAGAGGCCGGAATTGGTGCAGATGTTGGAGGTCGCCTTGTCCCGGCGGATGTGCTGCTCGCGGGTTGAAAGCGTCAGGACGAAGCCGCGCTTTCCTTCCGCATCGACCGTCTCACCGCAGAGCCTTCCCGGCATCTGGCGGACATATTTCTGCCGGGTAGCGAAGAGCCCGACATAAGGCCCGCCAAAGGTGAGCGCACCGCCGATCGACTGGCCTTCGGCAACGACGATATCGGCCCCTTGCGCGCCAGGCGATTTCAGAAGGCCGAAGGAGACGGCCTCGGTGACCACGACGATGAGCAGCGCCCCGGCCTCGCGCGCCCTGGCGGCGACCGCTTCGAGATCGAGGACATGGCCGTAAAAGCTCGGCGTCTGCACGACGACGCAGGAGGTCTCGCCGTCGATGGCCGCACAAAGATCTTCACGCGCTTCCGGATCGGCCGGCAGGGCCTCGACCGCATCGCCGGCCATGTCGGAAAGCGTTTCGACGACCGAGCGATATTGCGGGTGCAGCGAACCGGAGAGCACCGCCTTCCTGCGGCGCGTGATCCGGTGCGCCATCAGCACGGCTTCGCCGGTGCCGGTCGAGCCGTCATACATGGAGGCGTTGGCGACCTCCATGCCGGTGAGTTCGGCAACCTGCGTCTGGAACTCGAACAGATACTGCAAGGTGCCTTGGGTGATTTCCGGCTGATAGGGCGTATAGGAGGTCAGGAACTCCGAACGCTGGATCAGATGGTCGACGCTCGCCGGAACGTGGTGGCGATAGGCTCCCGCCCCGACGAAAAACGGCACGGATCCGGCTGAAACATTCTTGCCCGCCATCTTCGACAGGATGCGCTCCACCTCGGCCTCCCCCTTGTGCAGCGGCAGGTCGAGCAAGGCATCAAGGCGCTTGTCGGCGGGAACGGCAGCGAAGAATTCGTCGACCGTGCCCGCCCCGCAGGCAGCCAGCATGTCGGCGCGGTCGGCATCGGAAAGCGGCAGATAACGCATTCTGAAAGAGGCCTTTCCTCAGGCGAAAACGGGCTCGATATCCTCCACCACCACTTCGGCGCGGATCGAGTTGGCGATGTAGCATTCCTCATGCGCGCGGTGGTGCAGGCGCTCGATGTCGGCCGCTTCCGGCAGCGTGTCGCCCGACCAGGTGATCTGCGGCGCGAGCACGATCTTCGAGACGAAGAGCTTGCCCTTCTCGTTCTTGCTCATCAGGCCATAGGCCGGGTCTTCGTAGCGGTCGACGCGGAAACCCTTGATGGCGGCAAGCGCCAGGAAGAACAGCATGTGGCAGGAAGACGCGGCGGCAACGAGCCCCTCTTCGGGGTCGACGGCATCCTCGCGCGACATTGGCGGGGGCACGACGCTGGGCGCCGGCGAGCCGGGCACGACGAGCCCGGCATCGAAGCGCAGTTCATGGGCGCGCGAGAACTTCTTGTCGGTGAAGACCTGATCGCCCCGGTCCCAGACGATGGTGGCCTTGTAATGCGTGTCGCCCATGTCCGTCCCCGTCTCAGAGCGTTTCCAGATAGGCCTTGTAGGCCGCTTCATCCATCAGGCCGTCGAGTTCGGCCGGATCGGCAAGCGTCATCTGGAAGAACCAACCGGCGCCTTCCGGGTCCTCATTGACGAGGGCCGGATTGTCGGCCAGCGCATCATTGCCGGCACTGACGGTGCCGGACGCGGGCGCATAGACCTCGCTTGCGGCCTTCACCGATTCCACCACCGCCGCATCGCCGCCCTTGGTCACGGCGCGTCCGGCCTCGGGCACCTCGACAAAGACGACATCGCCGAGCTGGGCCTGGGCATAGGACGAAATGCCGACGGTGGCCGTATCGCCCTCGATGGCAACCCACTCGTGATCTTCGGTGTATTTCTTCATTTACATCCCCTCCAGAACGCCGGCATAGGCCGCGCCGCCCGCATGGGCCTCGTTGGAATCGGCGGGCGCCTCGGCCCGCTCGGTCATGGTGTAGTCGCGCAGCACCGATGCCACGCGCAGACGATAATCCTTGAAGATGCCGCCGCGACCGGCGGCCTGCGCGGCGCGGTGCCTCAGCCGGTTGCGCCAGGCGGCGATCGCCTCTTCGCTTTCCCAGAAGGAGAGCGACACGAATTTGCCCTCCTCGGTGATGCTTTCAAAGCGCTCGATGGAGATGAAGCCCTCGGCGGTTTCCAGCTCGGCGCGCATGACCGCCGCGACCTTGAAGTAGTCATCCTTGCGCGCGCCGTCGGGCCAGAATTCAAAGATCACCGCCTGCATCACCCAGCCTCCTCCAACGCATCAGCGCTTGTAGCCATGCGGCACGAAGGGCATCGGCGCCACCGTGGCAGCGAGCGCCCGGCCGCGCACCATGATCTCGACCGCGGTGCCCTCGCCCGCATGGTCGCTGTCGACATAGCCCATCGCAATCGGCGCCCCGAGGGAAGGGGCAAAACCGCCGGACGTCAGGATGCCGACGGTTTTTCCGCCCGCGACCACCTCGGCGCCCTCACGCGCCGGGGCGCGGCCCTCGATGCGAAAGCCGACGCGCCGGCGCGCCGGGCCGTTTTCGATGTCACTGCGGATGCGCTCGAAGCCCGCAAAGCCCCCCTCGGTCCGCCGCCGCTTCTGGATCGACCAGAGAAGATCGGCTTCGACCGGCGTGGTCGTCGTGTCGAGGTCGTGGCCGTAAAGACAAAGCCCGGCTTCAAGGCGCAGCGAATCGCGCGCGCCGAGGCCGATGGGTTTCACCCGTTCATCGCCGGTCAGCGCCTGCCAGACCTGCGCCACCCGATCGGCGGGCACGGCCAGCTCATAGCCGTCCTCGCCGGTGTAGCCGGAGCGCGTCAGGCCAAGCTCGACGCCAGCGATCCTCGCCCGGCCGACGCCCATGAAAGGCATGGCGGCAACGACGGGATCGTGCGCGGCCAGCACGGCTTCCGCCTGCGGGCCCTGAAGGGCGATCAGGGCGAGGTCTTCGCGCGGCACAATATCGACCGCATCGGCAAGGCGGCTCTCCATCAGCGCGATGTCCTCGCGCTTGCAGGCGGCATTGACCACCAGGGTCAGCCGGTCGGCATGTTCGGCCGGCCTTGCAACCATCAGATCGTCCAGGATACCGCCTGCCTCGTTCAGAAACTGGGTGTAGCGTTGGCGGCCCGGCTTCAGCGCGGCGATGTCCGCCGGCACCAGCGCCTCCAGCGCCCTCGCAGCCGTTTCCGCCCTGCCGTCATGGGCGATGAGATCGACGATGCCCATATGGCTGACATCGAAGAGGCCGGCCTTTTCGCGCGTCCACAGATGCTCGGCGATGATGCCTTCATACTGGACGGGCATGTGGTAGCCGGCGAAGGGCACCATGCGCGCGCCGGCGGCGCGGTGCAGCCCGGCAAGCGGTGTTTCCAGAAGATCGTCTTCGCTCATGTCGCCACTCCCAGTGCGGCCCCGAAGAGGGCCTTCCGCAACAGTCCGCGCCGCGACGCCTTCGCGTCACGGTGCGCCCCCTCTGTCACGGAACCTGAGAGATTTCCCGGCCAGGCAAGCCCGTCCGGTTACTCCTTCGGTGGGCGTTGCCCGATCAGGGCCACACCGCTTTCCAGAGTGCCGCTGCCGCCCAGCGGTCCTTTTGCCTGAGAGTTTCCGGGGCGGTTGCTCCTTCGGCGCCGGTTTCCCGGCCTCTCCCGCGTGCGGCAATCGATGAGGCGGGCCGCGACCGTGCCCGCAAGGCGCATAGTAAGCCGCAGGCCCTTCGCGTCAATCGCGCAAGGCCGGGAATCGGCAGTTGTCCAGAATGCGAAGGATGTCCGGCTCCGGCCTCAGCGGTTGCCGCCATCCGGATCGAAGCCGACATAGATGATGCGCGATTCGCGCGAAGGCGGCAGCGCGATGACGAGGCCGTTCGTCACATCCGAGAACACCGCCGAAGTCTGGCCCGGCTCGATCACGGCGCGCACAGGGCGCATCTCGGAATGAAGGACATTGCCGGAGGGCCGTTCGACGACCACCAGGCGCAGGGGCAGATCGACGATGGCCGGCTCGCCCTGCGGCCCCATCAGCACGCGCCCGGCGGTGCCGACATTGACCAGAAGCTGGCCGGCAACGACCTGGCATTCGCGCGCCGTCTGGCTGATCGTCGCCTGATAGCGCACGCCCGTTCCGGTGTTTTCCTGCCCGCGCGCATAGATCGTGTAGATCTCGGTGCCGGAGCGGGTTTCCAGCGGCGGGCACAGGCTGTCGGCGGTCGCCTGAACGAAGGGATCGGGCAGGCCCTGGGTGGATCCGGCCTGCGGCCCGGTCGGCGTTACCGGTTCGCGCCCGCCGATCAGCGTGTCGATGCCGGTGCCCGCGCAGCCGGCAAGCCCGAGAACCGCAGCCATGGAACCGGCCAGACACCAAACCCGCATGGAACGCCCTGTCGTCATCTTGCTTACCCGCACGCTTTTTCTGATACGCAGACCCGGCCTCCCGCAGACTTCGGCCTGCCCGGCGCCACGCTACCCAATCTTCAGCGAAACTGGTAGCAGCCCTTGCCGAGAAAGGCGACACTGCCGCGCCATTGCGGCAAAGAAGAGTGCTGCGGACAAAAGGACAGACGCATGCAGGCCGATCCGCCGCAAAAGGTGATCCCGGAAGAAACGGTTACGCCCGACGCGGTTGCCGGGCACTGGTCGCTGCGCCTTTTGCCCCGCCCCGCCCGCCCTTATGGCCGGCTGATGCGGCTGGAACGCCCGATCGGCTGGTGGCTTCTGCTCCTGCCCTGCTGGTGGTCGGCGCTGCTTGCCGCCGGGGCCGACACCCCGCCCCTGACGCTCGCGGCAACGCTGATCCTGTTTCTCATCGGTGCCGTGGCGATGCGCGGTGCGGGCTGCGTCTACAACGACATCGTCGACCGCGACATCGACGCGAAGGTCGCGCGCACCCGTCTGCGGCCGATCCCGGCCGGAGAGGTATCGGTCAGGGGTGCCCTCGTCTTCATGCTGGTGCTGGCGCTGGTCGGACTTGGCGTTCTTGTCCAGTTCAACGGCTTTGCGATCCTCACCGGGCTCGCCTCGCTCGGTGTCATCGCCGCCTATCCCTTCATGAAGCGCATCACGCACTGGCCGCAGGCCGTGCTCGGGCTCGCCTTCTCCTGGGGTGCGCTGATGGGGTTT
>JAGRKQ010000033.1:6811-16028 GCA_020442235.1 Hyphomicrobiaceae bacterium
CTATGCCCATCAGGACCGCGAGGATGACGCCATCGTCGGCGTCAAATCGACGGCCCTTCTTTTCGGTGCATGCACGCGGCCGATCCTTGCCGGCTTCTATGGCGCCGCACTGATCCTCTTTGCCGGCGCCTTCGTTCTGGAAGAGGTCGGGACGGCGGCCTGGATCGGTCTCTGCTTCGCGGCCGGACAGCTTTACTGGCAGGTCACGACGCTCGACATCGACGATGGCGAGAATTGCCTCAGGCGCTTCAAGTCGAATCGCGGCTTCGGCCTGATCCTTTGCGCCGGACTTCTCGCCGACTGGATCGGCGCTTACGCGCTTCCCTGACTTCAGCGTCCGCGGGAGGACTTCACCGGCGCGCTCGTCATGCGACGGCGGGCGGCCTTCCAGCGCGACACCCGCTTGCGGCTGCGACGATCCAGCGCCTCGCGCACGATGGTCTTGCCGAGCGGACGGGTGACCGCATGGGAATGGCCCAGTTCGTCGATGAAGATCAGCGGCAGGCAGAGATCGCGGCCAAGACCGCGCCAGCGTGCCACCGCCTCGTCGAGCTCAATGCCGGAAACCACCGTCACCTGCGGCGCATCCTCGCCGACAAGGGCGATTTCGACGAGCCCGTCGGTGCCGGGGCGCAGACGCACCGCAACGCCGCAATAGCGCCGCAGCGACACCGCCTCCAGGACCAGGACGCCGCCGATCCGGCGCGTCACGGTTACCCGGTCGCGTGCCCGATCGATGCGGGCCGCAGCCGTTCCCTTCAGAGCCTCGACCGGGTTGAGGACGACGACCGGTTCGCGCGCGGAACAGGTCGCGGCGCTGTTCGCCGCTCCCGGAAGGTAAGGACCCATGATGTCGCCTCTCGATTCTCCCCAGAGCGCGGACTTCGCCGTCGTCTTCTGGCCTTTGCATGAAGAATAGCGACACCGGCTTTTCCCCCGCTTAAGGGGAAAGGTAAAAAATGCCTGTTTTCCCATGAGGTTATCAATTGATGACCGGACACCGGCACTGGTCACGCTTCGTCAATCAGGCTTGACAAGATGGCGGCCATGGCGCGTTCACAGGACCATGCACACGCACCTCGACGATCTCGATCTGATCCGTGGCGCCGCCGCCGAGGCCGGGGCCATTGCGCTCGGATATTTCGGCAAAAGCGTCGAAACCCGGCTGAAGAACGGCACCTCGCCGGTCACCGAGGCCGATTTTGCCGTCGACCGTTTCCTGAAAGATGCCCTGCTCGCCGCCCGGCCTGACTATGGCTGGCTGTCGGAGGAAAGCGAGGACGATCCGGCGCGGCTCAGCGCCGGACGGCTGTTCGTCGTCGACCCGATCGACGGAACGCGCGGCTTCATCGAAGGGCTCGACGTGTGGACTGTGTCGGTCGCGGTGGTCGAAAACGACCGGCCCGTCGCGGCGGTTCTGTTCAATCCGGTGCGCGCGGAAATGTTTTCGGCAACGGCCGGCGGCGGCGCGTCGATGGACGGCATGGCGCTTTCGGTCGCCGCCGACCGGGCCGGCCTCACCGACATCGCCACCAACTGGCGGCACAGGAAACGGGTCGAGCGGCTTTCCGGCTTTCGCCACCGCCCGGCGCTGGCTTCGCTTGCCTATCAGATAGGCAGTGTCGCGAATGGCCGGTTTCACGGGGTTTCCGTCAGTGTTGGCGCGCATGACTGGGACCTTGCAGCCGCCGATCTTTTGGTGCACGAAGCGGGCGGCATCGTATGCGACCTTGATGGTCGCAAGCCTTCCTACAACCGCCCGTCACCACGCCACGATGTGCTTCTTGCCGGCGAGGCCAGACGGGTCCAGCGCTTGCGCGCCGCTTTTGCCGCTCATCCGGAGGCCGTTCCGGGGCCGGGCAGGACGGGCGCAGGACAGCGCACTGACGACGCGCCAAGGAGTGAAACGGACACGCCATGACCGACAAGCAACTTCTGCATCTCGTTTTCGGCGGGGAACTGGAAGAGGTCGAAGGCCTGACCTTCAAGGATCTGGACAAGCTCGACATCGTCGGCATCTATCCGAACTACGCCAAGGCGCATGATGCGTGGAAGGCGAAGGCCCAGTCGACGGTCGACAATGCCGAAATGCGCTACTTCATCGTGCACATGCATCGGCTGCTGGACCCCGATACCGACACCGGCGCGGCCTGAGCGCCCGCCACCGTGGCATCCTTCGGCAGAAAGCTGGCGCGTTCACCGGCCGTCCAACGGACTGCCGGGAAGCTGCTTGCCGGCTATCTGAAATTCGTCAACGCCACGGCGCGCCGGCATGTCGAGCCTTCCGGCAACCTGCTTGAGCTTTATGCCGCGCACCTGCCGGCGATTGCGGTCTTCTGGCACGGCCGGCACTTCATGACGCCTTTTGCCTGCCCGCGCGAGCTGACGGTGCACACGCTCGTCTCGCGCCATGGCGACGGCACGATCAATGCGGTGGCCGTCCAGAGCCTCGGCTTCGTGCCGATCCGCGGCGCCGGCGACCGCAAGGGCAACCCGGCCGGTAAGGGCGGAGCCTACGGGTTCCTGGCGCTGCTCAGGGTTCTGCGGGATGGCGGTTCGGTCGGCGCGACGGGCGATGTGCCGAAGGTGGCGCGGGTCTTTTCCGAGGGGCTTGTGAAGCTCGCGCAGAAATCCGGCCAGCCCATCGTCCCCATCGCCTATGTGACGAAACGGCGGATCACCCTTTCCAGCTGGGATCGGGCGGAAATCCCGCTGCCCTTCTCGCGCGCCGGGGTTGTGCTCGGCGAGCCGATCTATGTCGCGGACGGTCTTGACGCTGAAGCGCTGGAAACGGCCCGGCTTGCCTGCGAAACCGCGCTCAACGCCGCCAATGACCGCGCCGTCATGCTGGCGGAAGGCGGCGCCCGTGTCTGACCGCCTCGCCCGCCTTGCGCTCGCCGGATATCGCGGCGTCGGGCGGATCGCCGCACCGCTGGCCGGGCTGTTCCTGCGCATCCGCGCCCGGCGCGGCAAGGAAGACCTGAAGCGCCGCGGCGAGCGCTACGGCAAGGCCGGTGTTGCCCGGCCGAGCGGCCCGATGGTCTGGGTTCATGCCGCCAGCGTCGGCGAAACGCTGGCCGTGCTGCCGCTGATCGAGCAGATCACCGCCGCCGGCCCGAATGTGGTGCTGACGACCGGCACGGTGACATCCGCTCAGCTTGCCGCCAAGCGCATCGGCGCGCGCGCCATCCATCAATTCGTGCCGATCGACCTTGTCCCCTTCGTGCGCCGCTTCCTCAATCACTGGCGGCCGGATCTGGCGATCTTCGTGGAATCGGAAATCTGGCCGGTGACGCTGGACGAGTTGGCCGTGCGGCGCATCCCGCATGTGCTGGTCAATGCGCGCATGTCGGAGCGCTCCTACCGGCGCTGGCGCAAGGCCCCGGCGCTGATCGAGGCGATGCTCGGCCGCGTCACGCTTTGCCTTGCGCAGACGGTCGACGATGGCGAACGCTATCGCGCGCTCGGCGCACCGCGCGTCAAGGTGACGGGCAATCTGAAATTCGACACCCCGCCGCCGGCAGCGCGCGAGGAGGATGTGCGCGAATTTCTCGGCCGCATCGGCACCCGCCCCGTCTGGCTGGCGGCCAGCACGCATGAAGGCGAGGAAGCGCTGGTGGTGCGTGCGCACCGCTCGCTGCGCAATCACCTGCCGGAGCTTTTGACCATCATTGCCCCGCGCCATCCCGACCGGGGTGCCTCGGTCGTGGAGATGTCGCGCCGGGCCGGGCTGGTGACCGCCCAGCGCTCGCTCGGCGAGCCGCTCGACCCCGGCGTGCAGGTCTATGTCGCCGACACGATCGGCGAACTGGGGCTGTTCTACCGCAGCGTTCCCGTCACGCTGATCGGCGGCTCCATGGTGGCGCATGGCGGCCAGAACCCCATCGAAGCGGCGCGGCTCGACACCACCGTCATTCACGGCCCGCATGTGCACAATTTCCCCGAGATCTACGGCGCCATCGACAGCGCCGGCGGGGCGTTCACCGTCGACAATACCGAGGCGCTGGCGCGCACCGTCGGCGGGCTGCTTCTGAAACCGGAAGCGGCGCGGGCGCGCTGCGATGCCGCAAGGCGGGCGCTGCGTGAATTCGAAGGCGCGCTGGAAGCGACGACCGAAGCCATCCACCCGCTGCTGCATGCCTTCGCCGTTTCGGTGGAGTTGCAGGAGGCGCGCGAGTGAGGGCGCCGTCGCACTTCTTTCCCGACCCGAGCCCGAGCCTCTTCGACGCATTGGCTACGGTGGCGCTCTCCCCGCTTGGCCTTGCTTACGGCCTTGTCGCTTCTCGCCGGCTGAAGAGCGAAGGCGCGAAAGCCCCCGTTCCGGTGATCTGCGTCGGCAACCCGGTCGCGGGCGGTGCCGGCAAGACGCCGACGGCGCTGGCGCTCGCCCGGATGCTGCGCGAAGCAGGCGCACGACCGGTCTTCCTCTCCCGCGGCTATGGCGGCGCGATCACCCGGCCCCATCACGTCGATCCGGCGCATGACAGCGCCTTCGATGTCGGCGACGAGGCGCTGCTGCTCGCCCGTTCCGGCCCGAGCGTCATTGCCGCAGACCGGGTCGCCGGCGCAGCGCTGGCGGCCGAATATGGCGATGTCATCGTCATGGATGACGGTTTCCAGAACCCGTCGCTGCAAAAGGATCTGTCGTTGCTGGTGATCGACCGCCTGCAGGGCCTCGGCAACGGACTGCCGCTGCCCGCCGGTCCGATGCGGGCGTTCCTATCGCCGCAGATGGCGCGGGCCGATGCCGTCATCCTCATCGGCGAATCCGGCACGCCCAACCGCGCCAGCCCGGCGGTGCGCGAGGCGGCGCGGCGGGCAAAGCCGGTGTTCTCGGCCCGCTTTACCGCCCCCCTGCCCGAGCGCTGCCTGTCGCGCCCGCTGATTGCCTTCACCGGCATCGGACGGCCGCAGAAATTTCTCGAAACCGTGACCTCGGGTGGTGGAACCGTTGTCGGCTTCCGGCCCTTCGGCGATCATCACGTCTATATGGCAGGGGACGCGGAGCGGCTGATGGCCGAAGCCGAGCGTGAGAACGCGCTTCTGGTGACGACGGAAAAGGATGCCGTCAAGCTTGCCGGCCACCCGAAGCTCGACGAGCTTGCGGCAAGGGTGATCGTCGTGCCGGGGCAGCTGAGCTTTGAAGACGAGGCCGGGCTGATGAGCCGGCTGATCGCGCCGCTCGCCCGCAAGGCGCGCGCTTCTCACTCTTGAACGAAACGGCGCGCCCTAGCCGCGATAGACCGAGCCACTGCGCAATTCGGCCTGCATGGAGGATTCGGCGTCGGCATAGGCCTCCTGCCGCTCGACGCTCCAGTATTTGAGGTCTTCCAGCGCGATCGGCCGGCCGGTCACGGCACAGGTCACGAAGGTGCCCTTGGTCACGATGTCGAACTCGCCATCGCCATAGCGAAGGACGGCTTCGGTGTCGCGGTTGGGAAAGGGCATGTCCACGGGGCGTTTCCTGTCGTGCTTGGGTGTTCGCTTCGTCCTATCACGAGCGGCGGGCCTGAAAAAACCCGCGAAGCATCGCTGCGGCGTCCTCTTCGGCCAGACCGCCATAGACTTCCGGGCGATGATGGCAGGTTTCGGCGGCAAAGAACCGGGGACCGTGATCGACCGCCCCCATCTTCTCATCGCCGGCACCGTAGTAAAGGCGGCGAATGCGCGCATGGCTGATGGCGCCGGCACACATCGCGCAGGGCTCCAGCGTGACGAACAGATCGGCGCCGGAAAGGCGCTCCTGGTCCAGTTGCTTGGCCGCGGCGCGCAGAGCCACGATTTCGGCATGGGCCGTCGGGTCGTTGTCGCGGCGCGTGCGATTGTTGCCCGTGGCGACGATGACACCGTCCAGCACCACGACGGCGCCGACCGGCACTTCGCCGGCCTCCATCGCCCGTTGCGCTTCTTCCAGTGCCCGGTCCATATAGCCCGACACATCGGGGCGGCGCGGTTCGTTCGCCGCTGAAGGAAGGGTGCTCTCAGGCATGGCCAAAAAGGCTCCGAAAGAGGATAACGGCACGGGTGCGCGCAGCGCCGGCGAGCGCATCGCAAAAGTGATCTCGCGCGCCGGGGCCGCATCGCGGCGCGACGCCGAACGGCTGATCGCCGACGGGCGCGTCACCCTCAATGGCACGGCGGTGACCACGCCGGCAACGCTGGTCGGCCCCGAAGACACCATCGCCATCGACGGCGCCCCCCTGCCCGCGCGCGAGCGCACGCGGCTCTTTCTCTATCACAAGCCGAAAGGCCTCGTTGTCGCCGCGCGCGATCCCGAGGGCCGCCCGACCGTGCAGGCGGCGCTGGACCCGGCACTGCCGCGCCTGCAACCCGTCGGTCGGCTCGACATCAACACCGAAGGGCTTCTGCTTCTGACCAATGACGGCGGGCTGAAGCGCGTCCTGGAACTGCCCTCCACCGGCTGGGTGCGGCGCTACAGGGTGCGCTGCCACGGCACGGTGGCGCTGGAACGGCTCGAAGCCCTGAAGAACGGCATCACCGTCGAGGGCGTGCGTTATGGCCCGGTGGATGCGCGTCTCGACCGGGTGCAGGGTGCCAATTCCTGGCTGACGCTCGGCCTGCGCGAAGGCAAGAACCGCGAGGTGAAGAACATCCTCGCCGCGCTTGGCCTCACGGTGACCCGGCTGATCCGCATTTCCTACGGCCCGTTCCAGCTTGGCGAGCTGCGGCGCGGCGCGGTGGAGGAAGTGCGCGGACGCATCCTCAAGGATCAGCTCGGCAAAAAGCTGACCGAGGCGTCGGGCGCCGATTTCGAGGCCCCCTTGCGTGAAGATCCGTCCCGTAAACCACCCTCTTCTCCGGCAAGAGCCGAAGGCCGGCCGGCCCGCAAGCCGGCCCCGGCCAAGATGCCGCCCGAGCCTTCGCACCGCCCGCCGCGCGGCAAGGGCAAGCCCACCTCCTCCGGCCGGCCGGCACCGCGCCGCAGGGATGCGCGCTGATGCGGGTGGTTGCGGGACGGTTTCGCGGCCGTGCCCTGACCGCGCCCGAGGGCGATGAAACCCGCCCGACGACGGACCGCCTGCGTGAAGCGGTCTTCAACATTCTTGCCAGCCGGCTTTCGCCGGATCTTGGCGGCATGAAGGTTCTCGATCTTTTCGCCGGCTCCGGTGCGCTCGGCATCGAGGCGCTGTCGCGCGGTGCCGATTACGGCGTCTTCGTGGAAACCGGCGCGGCGGCACGCGGGGCGATCCGCACCAATCTGGAAAGCCTCGGTCTTTTCGGAACGGCCCGCATTCTGCGCCGCGATGCGACCGATCTCGGCCCGGCGGGCGGACTCGGCTCGTTCAGGCTGGTTTTCTGCGATCCGCCTTACGGCAAGGGGCTGGGCGAGCGGGCGCTGGCAAGCGCTCTCTCCGGCGGCTGGATTGCCGGCGACGGGCTCGTCGTCCTGGAAGAAGCGCGCAAGAGCACGATCGCCCTTCCCGACGGGCTGTTCCTGATCGATGAGCGCAGCTACGGCGAGACCAAGGTGCTTTTTCTGACACCCGACGCTACACTCGCCGCATGATCGCCCGGCTCATCGCCTTCGTGATGCTGGCTCTCGGCGCAGGCAGCGCCAGCCAGTTTCCCGAATATGCCCAGCAGTACCGCCAGCGCCTTGGCGGTGCGGTGGATGAATTGTCGGTGATCGTCGGCGAGTTCGACGCGGCGGCACGCTCGGCCGGCCTGACGCGCGAAGAGGCGTTGTGGCAATACAGCGAGGCCGGCGGCAACTTCCTGCCCGAACGCGGCAACCAGATGCGCCGGGCCATCAACCGGTTCGAGACCCTGAGGGAACAGGACACGCTGCTCGATCAGGGCGGCACGTTCTCGGCGCTGCGCGTCGTTCTTCTCGATGCCGACCGGCAGGTTGCAGAAGGCGCCCTGGAAGATTTCCGACCGGCCGTTCCACTGACGGCGGAAGGGCTTTCGCTGACGGCTGCCGGCGGGGCGCTGGGGCTGATCTTCTACCAGATCCTTGCCTTTGGCGGGCGGCGGCTGATGGGCCGCAATGCAGAAAGCCGCGCCGGAGCCTCTGGCACCGGACGCGGCCTTCCGAAATCGCAAAAGCCGTCCTGAAACCTCAGGCCGCCTTGTTCTTCGCCTCGGCGGAGGCGTTGAAGGCGCCGTGCGGATAAGGCTCGATGTCGCGCACGCCGTTGGGGGCGTCCGGGTCGACACGGAAGCTTACCCATTTCACCCGGCGGTGCTGTTTCTGGATGCCCGACTTCTTTAGCATCGCGGTGAAGGCCGACTTCATCCAGGGCGACAGGCCCTCGACGGCGATGCCGAGCTGGCCCATGCCAAAGCGGCGGCGCAGATAGCCATTGGCGAAATAGACGCCGTAACGCTTCATCGTTTCCAGAGTGAAGTGCTCGGTGGAGAGCGACACGTTCATCATGTCGTGGTTCTCCACCCGGTGCGGGTCGTTGTGCCCCCAGAGCAGCATTTCGCCCGGCCGGAGCTCGACCGTGGAGCAGTCGGGCCTGTCATCCCAGGACAGCTCGAAGGGGATTTCCACCTCGTCGATCTCGTTGAGATAGATGCGCTCCATCAGTTCCTCGGAGATGTAAGGCTCCTTCTTGGGATAATGGAACACGCGCTTCACGCCGCGCAGCTGCCACAGGATCGTGATCGGCACGTCGACATGGTAGAAGGTGGAGATGTGCGGCGAGGAAATGATGAAGCCGAGCTGGCGCCGGCGGGTCTGGAGACCGGGGCAGGCATCCTCGAAGCTTTCATAGATGTCATCGAGCAGCTTGGCGTAGTCCGGCATCAGATGGTTGAGGTCGCGCAGGTTCAGCCAGACGCGCCCGTTCTTCACCGCCTCGATGATGTCGGCGCCCTTCATGCCGCGCACATCGCCGGTGCGCCAGGTTTCCTTGTTCGACGGATCGTCGCCCATGGTGACGACGTCGATATAGTCATCGGGCGTTGCGTCGATCAGAGCGGCAAGGCCGGCATCGGACACGTCGATGCGGTCGAGGAAGGTATGCTTGCGGTGGAAGAGTTCCTTCTCGAACCGCAGGTGATCGTCTTCCTTCCAGTCGGAAACGACGGATCGGATCATGTCGGCACCCCAATCTTGCGGACTGTTCATCCCCCGTGTGTAACGCAAAGTCACGTCTTATGGGTTAAGGCCCTGAAAAAGCAGATAATTTATCTTAATGAGCCGTTAACGGCGACCGAACAATTTTTCCAGTTTCGCCCGGTCGAG
>JAGRKQ010000033.1:16109-16850 GCA_020442235.1 Hyphomicrobiaceae bacterium
CGCATCAAGCGTCCGGCGCGGATCGAGCCGTGGCAGGCCATGCGCGAGGCGATCGCGTTGAGGCGCACTTCCAGCGCTGTCGCCTCGGTGTTCTCGGCCAGTTCGTCGGCGATGTCGGTCACCAGAGCCTTGACGTCGCAGGTGCCGAGCAGCGCGGGAACCGTGCGCACCAGAACCGCGCTGGCACCGAAGGCTTCCAGCTCCAGGCCGAAGGCGGAGAGGCTTTCACAAGCCGCCCCCAGACGCTCCACATCGTCGGGCGCCAGGGTCACGACCTCCGGCAGGAGAAGCCCCTGCGCGGCAACCCCGCCCGCCGCACGCCCGGCCTTCAGGCGCTCATAGACGAGCCGTTCATGGGCGGCATGCTGATCGACGATGACGAGGCCCTCGGCGTTTTCAGCCAGAACGTAAGTCTCGTGCAACTGGCCGCGCGCGACGCCCAGCGGATGGTCGGCAGGATCGGCAAGAACCACGTCCTCCTCTTCGCGCATCTGGCGCACGCCCGGCTCGTCGAAGCCCTCAAGACGCGCTGCGCTGTCCGGTTCAACGGAAAGGGATGCCTGCCAGCCCAGCGGCATG
Organism: Hyphomicrobiaceae bacterium; assembly: GCA_020442235.1. Lineage (GTDB taxonomy): Bacteria > Pseudomonadota > Alphaproteobacteria > Rhizobiales > MH13 > JAGRKQ01. The sequence continues at coordinate 16,689 of JAGRKQ010000033.1, forward strand.
GCGACGGGCCTTGCCGGCACCGGCCTGTAGGTCTCGGGCCTGAAACCGCCCTCGCCCCTCTGTCCGGCGGGCGCGGCAAAGGCGCCGGGGCGGAAGCCGGCCAGTGCCGCCTCGCCGCCGGCGCTTGTTGCCTGGTGGCCGGCCTCGGCCAGTGCCTGACGC
>JAGRKQ010000260.1 GCA_020442235.1 Hyphomicrobiaceae bacterium
GACATCGCCGACATGCATCTGAAGATCCGCAATGGCGGCGATGCGGCCCTGTTCAACGCCGTGCTCTGCCGTCTGGCCGATGATGGCGGTGTGGATGCAGCCTATGTCGACGCGCATGTCGCCGGCTTCGATGCGGCACTGCGTTCTGCGCGCGCGGACGACGTGCGGGCGACGGGCCTTCCCGAGGACGAAATCGACGCCTTCACGGGACTCTGGGCCCGCACGGAAAAGGTCGTCACGATCTATTCGCAGGGCATCAACCAGTCGAGTTCGGGCACCGACAAGGTCAACGCCATCATCAATTGTCACCTTGCCAGCGGGCGCATCGGGCGCCCCGGCATGGGCCCGTTCAGCGTTACCGGACAGCCCAACGCCATGGGCGGACGCGAGGTCGGCGGGCTTGCCAACATGCTGGCCTGCCATCTCGATCTGGAAGACCCCGCGCACCGCAGCGCCGTTCGCGCCTTCTGGTCGGCACCGGTCATGGCGGAGCGCGCCGGGCTGAAGGCGGTCGATCTCTTCAAGGCCGTCGGTGACGGGCGCATCAAGGCGCTTTGGGTGATCCACACCAATCCGGCCGTGTCCCTGCCCGATGCCGATGCGGTTCGAGCGGCCATCGGCACCTGCCCCTTCGTCGTCGTCTCCGACATCACCGCCGCCACCGATACGGCCCGGCTGGCCGACGTCATCCTGCCGGCAACGGCCTGGGGCGAAAAGGACGGCACGGTGACCAATTCGGAGCGCTGCATCAGCCGCCAGCGCAGTTTTCTGCCGGCGCCCGGCGAAAGCCGCCCGGACTGGCAGATCATCGCCGATGTCGCCAAGCGCATGGGGTATGCGGACGCTTTCGACTATCAGGGACCGGCGGAAATCTTCCGCGAATATGCCGCCCTTTCCGGCATTGCCGGTCATCTCGGGCGGGATTTCGATATTTCCGCGAAAATGACCATCAGCGACGGCGAATACGATACGCTGGCGCCGTTCTACTGGCCGGCGACGGCCGCTGGCGAAGGTGGGCGGTTCTTCGCAAAGGGCGGTTTCTTCACCCCCGACCGGCGCGGGCGCATGATCGCCGTCAAGGCGCAGGCGCCGCAATCGGTCCCAAGCGCCGAATGGCCCCTGCGCCTCAACACCGGCCGTGTGCGCGACCACTGGCACACCATGACCCGCACGGCAAAATCGCCGCGCCTTTCGGCCCATCTCGCCGAGCCCTATCTTGAAATCCATCCCGAGGATGCCGGCCGGCTGGGCCTTGCCGCCGCAGGCCTTGCCGAGGTCACCAGCCCCAACGGGCGGGCAATCCTCAGGGTGCTGGTGACGGATCGCATTGCGCCCGGCAGCGTCTTTGCGCCGATGCACTGGACCGGTGAAACCGCCAGCCTGGGGCGCGTCGGGGCGCTCGTCGCCCCGATCACCGACCCGGTTTCCGGGCAGCCGGAAAGCAAGGGCAGCGTCTGCCGCGCTGCGCCTTTCAAGGCAGCCTGTTTCGGCTTTGCCCTGAGCGTTTGCGAACCGCACAGCACGGCGCCCTACTGGGCCAAGGCGCGCGCCCGGGGGGGCTGGCGTCTGGAACTGGCGCTGGATTGTGAGCCCGAGGACTGGATCGCCCATGCACGCGATCTCTTCGGTCTCGATGCGGATGCCGTGCCGCTGGCCGTCAGCGATGCAAGACGCAAGACCTTCCGGGTTGCTTTCCTGCGCGATCACCGTCTCGTGGCGGCACTCTTCGTCGCGCCGGAGCCGGTTGCCGTTTCGCGTCAGTATCTTCTTGGCCAGCTGGATGGCGAAGTCCGCAACGATTTTCTGGCCGGTCGCCCCGGCGCGGACCGTCCGGACCCCGGAGCCATCGTCTGCGCCTGCTTCGACATCGGCGTGAACACCATTCGCACCGCCATCGAGGAACAGGGCCTTTCCAGCGTGGAAGCCATCGGCGAAGCCCTGCGCGCGGGCACGAATTGCGGCTCCTGCAAGCCGGAGCTGCGCGTCATACTGGAGGAAGCCGCCGCGCGGCTTGCCGCCGAATGAGCCTTGCCGCCTATGTTCGCGCGCTCGGTCGCGGTCCCGGTCGTTCGCGCAGTCTGGAGCGTCCCGAAGCGCGCGATGCCCTGTCGCAGATTCTTGCCGGCACGGCCGAACCGGAGGCCACCGGCGCGCTGTTGATGCTGATGCGCTATCGCGGCGAAACGGCAGAAGAAATCGCCGGCTTTGTCGATGCCCTGCGCGATGCGGCCGGCCCCTTCACCGGAACGTCGCCGGCGCTCGACTGGCCGTCCTATGCCGCCGGGCGAACACGCGGGCTGCCCTGGTTCCTTCTGGCCGCAAAGCTTGTGGCGCGCAGCGGCCAGAGTGTCCTTCTTCATGGCTGGAACTCGCATCAGGCCGATCATGCCCGTGTGCGCGATGTTCTGGGCTCTCTCGGCATTGCGATCGCCGGCTCGCTCGAAGGGGCTGCGGACCTCATCCAGCGGCAGGGGATCGCCTATCTGCCTCTGGAAGCGGTGTCGCCGGCCGCCCTGGATGTGCTGCGCCTCAGGGATGTCCTCGGCCTGCGCTCCCCGATCAACACAGCCCTGCGCCTGTTCAATCCCTCACGCGCCAGAACGAGCGTTCAGGGGGTCTTTCATCCGCCCTACCGCGCGCTTCAGCGCGATGCGGCCGCCCTTCTCGGCCAACCCCGGCAGATGGTTCTGAAGGGCGCGGGGGGAGAATTCGAGCGCACACCGGCAAAACCCGTCCAGCTCATGGGGCTGAGAAGCGGCAGCGCCTTCGAGATCACCGCCCCCGCCTTGATCGAGGAAGCGCCCGGACGCCATGCCGAAGGCCCCGATCTCAAGGATCCGGGCGCGCTTGCGGGTCTCTGGGAGGGGCGCCAAAGCGATCCCTACGCCGAAGCCATCGTGCTCGGCACGGCGGCCGCAGCCTTTCACGCTCTTGGCAACGCCAGCGATCTCGACATCTGCCTTGATCTGGCACGTCGGCTCTGGAGCGTCCGCCAGTCCAGACAAGCGGCCTGAGGAGGACCTCATGAAGACCTTCCCGATGTTCCTGACGATGAGCGGCCGCGACGTGGTGATCGCCGGCGGCGGAGAACAGGCGGCGCAGAAGGCGCGTCTCATCCTCAAGACCGAAGCCCGCATCCGTCTTGTCGCCGAAACGCTCGACCCCGAGCTTGAAGGCATCGTGGCAAGCGGACGCGCGGTGCACGACAGCGCCGCGCCGACGGCTGAGACATTTCGCAATGCCGCCCTGGTCTTCATCGCAACGGGCGATGAGCACCGTGATGGCGAACTGCATGCGCTTGCCCGCATGGCCGGCGCGCTCGTCAATGTCGTCGACCGGCCGGAGCTGTGTGACGCCATCACGCCCTCCATCGTCGACCGCGACCCGCTTGTCATCGCGATCGGCAGCGAAGGCGCGGCGCCGGTTCTGGCGCGGCAGATCAAGACGCGCCTGGAAACGCTTCTGGAACCCAATCTCGGCGGTCTCGTCGCACTGGCCGGCCGTCTGCGCGGCGCTGCCGCCGAAAAGGTCGAGGCCGGGAAGCGTCGCGGTTTCTGGAAGTGGGTGTTCGAGGGCCCTGTGCGCCAGGCCCATGCGCGCGGGCAGGAACGGGATGCCGCCAACCTTCTGAAGCAGGCCATAGCCGCAGGCGGCGCGCCGGATCAGGACACGGGCGGGCACATCGCGCTGGTCGGTGCCGGCCCCGGTGCCAGCGATCTTCTGACGCTTCGCGCGGTGCAGCGTCTTCAGGACGCGGACATCATCTTCTACGACCGGCTGGTCGATCCTTCCGTTCTGGAACTCGCCCGCCGCGATGCGGAACGGGTCTTCGTCGGCAAGAGCGTCGGCGCCAATGAATGGCCGCAGGAGCGCATCAACAGCCTCATCGTCGCCCATGCGCGGCAGGGCAAGCGCGTGGTGCGGCTCAAATCCGGCGATCCGGCGATCTTCGGCCGTGCTGAGGAAGAAATGGCCGCCGCGCGCGATGCCGGGGTCCGCATCGAGATCGTTCCCGGCGTGACGGCCGCCAGCGCCGCTTCGGCGAGCCTTGGCCGCGCCCTCACGGAACGCGGTTCGACCGAACGGGTGATCCTTGCCACCGGAACCTGCCGGCCCGGCGATCCGGCGGCCGACATGCGTGCATTGGCAACACCGGGAACGACACTGGCGCTCTATATGGCCACCCGTCAGGCCCGCTTCGTCCGCGATGCCCTGCTTGAGGAGGGTATTCCCGCCGATGCCACCGTCGATGCGGTGATGCACGCCAGCCTTCCCGGCGAACGGCATGTTGCCACCACGCTCGGCGCCATGGTGGAGGCCTTTGCCGAAGGCGGCATCGCCAATCCGGCGGTGATCCTCATCCGCATTCCGAAGGATATAGGGGCGGAACAAACAGCCCGGATCGTTCACCTGCCGGAATGCGTCTCCGCCTGAGACCTATTGCACCATCGCATCGGCCCACTCGGCGATGAAGGCTTCCCGGTTGAGACGGTCGAGATAGACCAGCAGCGCCGGACCGAGCCGGATCGGTCCATAGGCCGTCGCCTCGGGCTCGTCCGCCTCGCGCAGCGGCGGCAACCCCCAGCTTCCGGGGCTGTCGCGCAGGCCTTCGCGCAGCAACGCATCGACGAAGATCTCGGCTGCCGCAACCTCACGCGCCTGGGCCGGGATCAACACGCTGCGCAGCATGACTGTGGCGTAATCCTCCAGCGTGAGGATCTCCAGCCGGTCATCATGTGCGATGCGTTCGGCCGCATAGGAACCAAGCACATTATAGGCAAGCGCCAGACGGCCGGAGGCGACATCGTCGATCATCTGCGCCGAGCAGCAATAAAGTTCCACACCCAGGCGCCCCATCAGTTCGGAAAGCCGCCAATAGGTGTCGGAGTTGCGCGCTTCCTGGGTCGCAAAGAGATAGCCAAGACCGCTGACGCGCACGTCATAGGTGCCCACCGCATCCTGAAAGGCCTCCGGGCGCGCCCGCAGCAGTGCAATCAGTTCCTGACGCGTCCTTGGCCGTTCCATGCCCTCGAAACGCGCCCGCGAGATCACCGCGACCGCCGGTTCGGCGGTGAAGGCAAAAAGAAGATCGCGCCAGCGCGCCCAGTCCGGCAGGGCTCCGGTCACTTCGGAGCGAAAAGGCCGCGCAAGGCCGTCATTGACCAGTTGAAACTGCAGGTCCATGGCGGAGGAAATCACCACATCGAAGGCCGCGCCCTCAACAATGGCCCGGTGCGTTTCCGCCGACGAGGCAACGCTGTAATCGATGCCGATTTCAGGATGCACGCTCTGGAAGCGCAGGATGAAGGGCTCGAAGACGGCAAGATCCGCGGTCGAAATGATGGCAATCATGATGCCGCCGGTTCCGGGATAGGCCTTGTGGTCCTCGATCTCGAAGGCCCGGGCCGGAGCCGCCCAGACAAGAAGGGCCAGCAAAAAGACACCGGCCAGACCGGTCACGGTGCCGACAGGATGAGCGAAACGCATGCGCCCTTGCCTCCCTTTCCCGGAGAAAGCTCCAGCCGGCCGCCATGCGCGTTCAAGGCTTCTTCAGCGATGGTCAGGCCGAGCCCGGAACCGATGATGTTGGAGACGTTCGAGCCGCGCCGGAAGCGCTCGGTGAGTTCGGCCAGCGTATCGTTGCCGAAGCCGCGCCCCTCGTCGCACACAGACAGGCGGTAGTTCCGGCCATCCTCGACCAGCGTCACGTCGATGGCGGATTCTGCGGGGGAATATTTCACCGCATTGTCGAGCACGTTGCGCAGCGCATTTTCCAGAAGCAGCGGATCGCCCCGCATCGGGGCCGGTATCGCCGACAGGCGAAGTTCGATGTCCTTCATTTCGGCGGTCGGCGACAGCCCCATCACCACGCGACCTGCAATTTCCGCCAGATCGAGTTCCTGGGTGCTGAGGGCATCGGCGCGGAAACTGACGGTGGCGTGGTCGAGCAGCTGCCCCGCCGAGCGCGAGCTTTCGTCCACAGCACGGATCACCCGGCGCAGGGTCTGCTTCTGGCTTTCCTCTTCAACCGAATGCAGGGCGATTTCCGCCTGCGCGCGCACGGTTGCCAGCGGCGTGCGCACCCTGTGGGCTGCTTCGGCGATGAATTCCTCCGAACGGCGGATCGACTGGCCGAGACGCTCCATCAGCCGGTTGAGAGCGGTCAGGAGCGGTTCCAGTTCGCGCGGCGCGTCGCGGCGAACCGGCCTCAGATCGGCGGGGCCGCGGCGTCCGACGGCCTGAGCAATCTCGTTCAGGGGCTTCAGGGAACTGTGCGCGGCAAAGGCGCCGAGCGCCACGGCAAGAAGAAAGAAGGCAACGGAGAGAAGCGCGGCGGTGCGCGACAGGCCGGCGGTGATGGCGTCGATCCCGCTGCGCGTCTGGGCTACGGTGACGCTCACAAGCACCGGCGTCTGGCCGGAAAGCACCCGCCGGGTCACCGTGGCACTGCGCAGGGTCAGGCCGCGATAGGTGAGTGTGTCCGTTGCCACCACGCCGGGCGCTGCCGGAAGTTCGGGAACGACAAGGTCGTCATAGCCCGTCAGGGTCTCGCTTTCCGTAGCGACCCGATAGAAGACGCGATCCTCGCCGATGGCGCCCAGCATGGCGAAGGCCGAATAGGGCAATTCGAGACGGATTTCCCCCTGTTCGCTGCGCAGCGCCTCGGCGATCGAGGTGGCGGACGCAGCAAGGACGTTGTCCTGCGTGCGGCCGGCCGCCTCGCGGGCAAAGCTCGTCACCATTCCCCAGGAAAGCAGCGACAAAAGCGCGGCGATGGTCGCCAGCAGCACCGTCAGGCGCCCGCCAATCGATCCGCGTCGAAGGCCGGAAAGAACCTCCCGGATCATTCCGCCGTCATCCGGTAGCCCATGCCGCGCACCGTCTCGATCTGGACGCCGGCGCCGGAAAGCCTGCGGCGCAGGCGGCCGACATAGACCTCGATGGCATTTTCCGACACATCCGCGGCCTGACTGAAGAGGCGGTCGAGCAGCTGGGATTTTGAAAAGATCTGTTCGGGATTGCGGGCAAAGACCTCCAGAAGCCGGATTTCCCGGTTGCGCAGCGGGTGCACCTCGCCATCCAGCGTCAACGTTCCGGCTGCGGGCGCGAAAACGGCACGGCCGAGCGGGATGTCGTTGCGGGCAAGACCGCCCCGGCGACGCAGGACCGCCCGGCAACGCGCCTCCAGCTCGGTAAAATCGAAGGGCTTGGTGAGATAGTCGTCCGCCCCGAGATCCAGCGTATCGACCCGGTCGGAGACCTGCGCGCGCGCCGTCAGCACGATCACCGGCACGTTCTGGCGCATGCGGCTTTCAGACAGGAAGTGGCGCCCGTCGCCATCGGGCAGCATGACATCGAGCAGCATCAGGTCGTATTCGGCGACCGAAAGCCAGTCGCGGGCCTCGCCCAGCGTTGCGGCATGATCGACGGCATGGCCATCGAGCGAAAGCCGCGCCACCACGGCCTCTGCCAGCTCCCTGTTGTCCTCGACCAGAAGGAAACGCATTTTCCTGCGCCTTTTCCTTGTCCGTGTCAGGCCAGTGTCAGCTTGACGTGCGGAAAAATGAGAGTGGGCGGCGCAAGACCGTCTGTCAAACTCGAGGAAACGCCATGAACAGGAACCGGCACAGGCGGGCCGTCATACGCTGACGATGCACCGGCACGCGCCATCAACACCCGTTCCGACACAGGTCACGACCGCCTGAAGCCCCGGCTCAGGTGCGCATGACGCACGCCGCCACTTCCGGCCGAATGCAGACACAAAGACCTGCATCTGCCGCGAATGACGATCATCCACGCAGATGGATGCCTTACCCAGATGGGAGAGAAACATGCACGTTACACAAATCATCCGTTCCACGCTGATCGGCGCCGGCCTTGCCTGCACCCTTGGCAGCGGCACAGCGCTTGCCCAGAACTTCCAGCCTGAGAACCCCGAATGCATCGCCCCGGCCAATC
>JAGRKQ010000034.1 GCA_020442235.1 Hyphomicrobiaceae bacterium
GCGCACGGGGTCATCGGTGCGGTCCGTCGGCTCGCGGGTCGTGGTCTTGGCGACCGCCGTCTTGGTTCCGACAATGACCTCATTGTTGTCGTCGTCGGAATTGTCGTTGTTGGCGTCCTGCTCTTCGGCTTCCTCGGACTCGATCACATTGATGCCCATGTCGTTGAGCATCGCCATCGTGTCTTCGATCTGCTCGGAGGTCACTTCCTCCGAAGGCAGCACCGAGTTCAACTCGTCATAGGTGACCCATCCGCGCTTCTTGGCGGATTTGATCATCTTCTTGACCGCGGCATCGTTAAGGTCGAGCAGCGGGCCGTCCGGACCTTCCGTGGTCTCGGGGGCTTCGTCCTGCTCTTGCGTTTTTGCGGCCATGCGTTTCGTCTCACCCAAGGATGGTCATGTGCGCCCGTGATCGGTCCAGCACGAAAGGCGGAAGACAAAGGTGTCCCCCGCCGCGAAGTCGTCCCGGATGTCACACTCGCTCAGGGCGCTTAATCCCCCGTAAACCGTGCCGGACGGCACGACTTGCAAAACCGCACCAGAATGCACGGCTTGCGATGTGTCGATCGAGGTTCAACCGGTCAACGCGCCAGGCCCGTCGGCAGCGCCGTCTCACACAGTTCTGGAGCCTTAGCCCTCTCGACCGGATGCGTATTTAGTTTCTCAGACAAAAAACGCAAGGCTGGAAGCTGGCCTGATTCGCAACAAAAGCGGCAAAAAGTCCGGTTTTCAGTCCGTTCGTTCCGCCGGCAGGGCTGCGCGCGTCTGTCTGAGGAGATCGAGTTCCTCTTCCAGTGCCAGATTGGCCGCCCCCAGCCGCTCGCGCTGGGCCCGCAGGGCATCGGAAAGCGCATTGGCCCGCGCCATGTCCGCCTCGCTCAGCGCATGGTCCATCGCTTCCCGGTGATCGCGTTCCATGGCGCGCAGTTCCAGCGATACGACATAGTGATCCATCAGGCGGCGGATGAAGGCCGCCGGCGGATTCCAGGCCACCACCTCATGCCGTACCCGCAGCGCATCGGCCTTGTCCTGCGGCCCGTAGGCGCGCGCAACGAGCGCGCCGAACCGGGCGCGCAGCGCCGGAACCACCGCCTCGGAGCCGAGTGCGCGATCATGCGGCACCTGGGAGACGATCCCGTCCAGCATGGCAAAGCCGCGCGCCACCTCCGGGTCGACGGCATCGAGCGACAGGATGCGCTCCGCCTCGCCGGCAAAGACATCCGGAAAGGCAAGGCAAAGGCCGAACAGCGTCGTTTCGGCGACCGCCTCGGTTCGCGGTGCCTGCACCGGCGCGCGCCCGCCAGCCCCCATCCGCGGCGCATCGCGCTGACCGGCCGGCCGGTAAAGCGCCTCGCGCAGGGCCTTCAGCTTCATCCTGAGCGCATCGAGATAATTGTGCCGGATCGCCGCATCGCGAATGCGGTTGCAGGTTTCCGTGACATCCTTGTCGAGCGCGGCCAGACGCTCGGGCGTGTCGACGGCGCGCTCCTGCATCAGCATCGTCCACAGGGCATCGACCAGCGGCACCTCGCGCGCCAGCACCGCCCGGAAGGCCTCCTGCCCGCCGGCGCGCACGACATCGTCGGGATCCTTGCCATCGGGCAGATGCACGAAGCGCAGGCTCTTTCCCGGAACCAGCATCGGAAGCGCCCGTTCCAGCACCCGCACCGCCGCGCGCTGGCCGGCTTCATCGCCGTCGAAACAGATCACCGGCTCGTCGGCAAGCCGCCACAGAAGCCCGATCTGGTCCTCCGTCACCGCCGTGCCGAGACTGGCGACCACCGCCTCGATGCCGGCCCGGTGGAGGGCGATCGCATCGAGATAGCCTTCCACCACGATCAGCGTTTCTTCCCGCGCCAGCGCGGCCCGCGCCCTGTGGGCATTGTAAAGAAGCCGGCCCTTGTCGAAGAAGCGGGTCTCCGGCGAGTTGAGGTATTTCGGCTCCTGCCCCTCGCGCACCGCGCGTCCGCCGAACCCGATGATCCGGCCGCGCGCGTCGGCGATCGGCACGATCAGCCGGTCGCGGAACCGCGCATAGGGCCGCCCGCCATCGGCCGGCTGGGAGACGAGGCCCATCGCGTCCATATCCTGCGGCGTGAGACCGGCCGCCGAAAGATGCGCGATCAGATCCTCGCTGCGCGATGGCGCATAGCCGATGCGGAAGGTCTTGCGGGTTTCGGCATCGAGCCCGCGCCCTTCGGCATAGGCGAGCGTTGCCGATCCCGGCGGCGCCGTCAGGAGCTTCTGGAAATAGAGCGCCGCCGTCTCGAAGCCGTCCATCATGCGCCGCTCGGCCCGCGCCGCCTCGTCATCGCCGGTCCCGCGTGCCGGCAGGATGACGCCCGCCTCGCGCGCCAGTTTCTCGACCGCCTCGGGAAAGCTCACATTCTCGCTCTCGCACAGAAAGCGGAACTGGTCGCCGGTCTTGCCGCAGCCGAAACAGTGATAGAGCCCGCGCCGGTCATCGACATGGAAGCTCGGGGTCTTTTCATTGTGGAAGGGACAGCAGGCCCAGAAGTCGCCCTTCTGCGGGCGCGACTTGCGCCGGTCCCACTGCACGCGCCGCCCGACGACATCGGAAACCGGCACACGCGCCCGGATCTGGTCGAGAACGGCATTGGAAAAGCGCATGCGCCCTCCAGAACGCAGGATTGACCGTCAGAAAGGCCCGGAAAACGGCATGGGCCTTCAGCGCAGCAGATCGCGCACCACGGCCGTCGCCTTGGTATAGTCGATGCGCCCCGGATAGCGCGCCTTCAAAGCCGCCATGGTACGCCCGACGTCGCGAAGCCCGCTGGCGCCCACCGCGCTGATCGCTTCCGCGCAGGCCGCCTCCATCTCCTTCTGCGGCAACGGCATGGGCAGGAGCGTGCGGATGATCTCCATCTCCTCGCGTTCCTGATCGGCCAGTTCGATCTGTCCGTCCTGCTCATAGGTCGTGACGGAGGTTTCGCGCTGACGGATCATGCGCGCCAGAATATCCACGATCTCGTCGTCGCCCACGCGCTCCTTGCCCTGGGCCCGCGCTTCGGAATCGCGGTCCTTGATGGCGGCGTGGATCAGCCTCAATGTGCAGGCACCGCGGCGGTCTTCCTCGTCGACAGCCTTGTTCAGGGCATCGCCGATCTTTTCCCGGATGGGTGTCGTCATAGTTGGTGTCCAACCCCCTTTTGGACGGCCATGAAAGATGGGGGTCGTCCGCGCGTTTGTCCAGTTCGTTGTGGTCGCAGGGCTGCCCCGCCCACAGCTTCCTTGACGCGCGCCGCGCCTGTCCTTAAGTCGTCAGCCGTTTGACCGGCGCCTTCATCGGCCGGCCGGAAGAGCTGCACAGCGCCATCGTTGCAGAAAGGGATCCCGGATGACCGCCACCATGTTTGCGGGTGAAACAGGCTGGGACATCGCCAAGCCCACCGCCGTCCTGGTTCTGGCCGATGGCACCGTCATCGAAGGCCACGGCCTCGGCGCGACGGGCTCTGCCGTCGCCGAAGTCTGCTTCAACACGGCCATGACCGGCTATCAGGAAATCCTCACCGATCCCTCCTATGCCGGCCAGATCGTGACCTTCACGTTCCCGCACGTGGGCAACGTCGGGGTCAACGACGAGGACATCGAGACCGTCAACATGGCGGCCGCGTCCGGGGTGCGGGGCGCCGTGCTGCGGGCCGACGTCACCGAGCCGTCGAACTGGCGCGCGAGCCGGCACTTCTCGGCCTGGCTGGAGGCACGGGGGATCGTCGCCATCGCCGGCGTCGACACCCGCGCCCTGACCGCTTTGATCCGCGAGAAGGGCATGCCCAACGCCGTGATCGCCCACGATCCCGACGGCCGCTTCGACGTCGACGCGCTGAAGGCGAAGGCCGCGGCGTGGGGCGGGCTCGAGAACCTCGACCTCGCCAGGGAGGTGACCAGTGCCCAGAGCTACCGGTGGGACGAGACCCCCTGGACCCTCGGCGAGGGCTTCGGCCGCCAGGAGGCGCCGCGCTACAAGGTGGTCGCGCTCGACTTCGGCGTGAAGCGCAACATCCTGCGCCTGCTCGCCGATCTCGGCTGCGAGGTGACGGTGCTGCCGGCGACGGCCACCGCCGAGGACGTGCTGGCGCAGGACCCGGACGGCGTGTTCCTCTCCA
>JAGRKQ010000261.1 GCA_020442235.1 Hyphomicrobiaceae bacterium
TTGTCTTTCAATCCAACCCAATCGGCCTGCCATCCGTAGCCTCGAAGGGGCGTAGGATGGTGGGCGAGAAAGGACTTGAACCTTCACGGGATTTAGCTCCCACAACGACCTCAACGTTGCGCGTCTACCAATTCCGCCACGACCGCGAGACCATCTGAACGCCGCCCGAAGACGACGGTGCGGGCATGTAACAAACCCCTTGGCCCGGCACAAGGGGAAAAAGCCCGATCCGGCCCGCGATTCAGGCCGCGACCCGCTTGAGGATTTCCTTGATTTCCACGGCGATCTTGTCGCCGTTCACAACGACCTCGGCCATCGCGACGGGAATGTTGTTGGCGAGCAGAAGCACCTGGTCGTCCTGGCCGGTATCCAGCTCGATGACCGCGCCGCGACCCATGCGCAGAAGCTGATGGATCGGCATGACGGCCGAACCGAGAACGACCGAGATCTCGACATCAAGTGTATCAATGGTGTTCATGGACCCACCGCAGGACTGATGCGACGACAGTGGGACCGGTATGGTTAACGAGCGATGAAAAGCCGCGAGGACATCGCCGCGCAAGCGGGTTTTTCCACCTTCTTTCCGGCGGCAGGCTCTGCGCCCGTAGAGTGGATCGTCAGCGAGGGCCTGACCGCCTATGAAGAGGCGCTGGAGGCCATGGAGCGCCGGGCCGCGGCGATTGCCGACGGCAGCCTGCCCGAATGCGTCTGGCTTCTGGAGCACCCGCCCCTTTACACCGCCGGCACCAGTGCCCGCCCGGAAGACCTCATCGCGCCGGACCGTTTTGCCGTCTTTGAGACCGGCCGCGGCGGCCAGTATACCTATCACGGGCCCGGCCAGCGCGTGGCCTATGTCATGCTTGATCTGAAGCGGCGCCGGCAGGATGTGCGTGCCTTCGTCGCGGCGCTGGAAAGCTGGGTGATCGCCACGCTGGACCGCTTCAACGTCAAGGGCGAGCGGCGTGAGGATCGCGTCGGCGTCTGGGTGCGCCGGCCGGAAAAGGCCGAGGGCGCGGAGGACAAGATCGCCGCCATCGGCATCCGGCTGAAGCGCTGGGTCTCCTTCCACGGCATCAGCCTCAATGTGGAACCGGAGCTGGAGCACTTTTCCGGCATCGTGCCCTGCGGCGTCACGCAGCACGGCGTGACGAGCCTTGTCGATCTCGGCCTGCCGGTCAGCATGGACGACGCCGATCTTGCCCTGAAGGCCGCCTTTGAGGAGATTTTCGGCGAGACGATCCGCCCGGCCAACGCCCTGAGGCCCTGAGAGACACCGGCAAGGCCGGATCAGCCGTCCTTGAGGATGCGGAACGGGCCTTGTTGGAGCGCGGCTTCGCCGAGTAAGCACACGTCATCCACGCGCGCATGGGACGGCCCCTGCCCCATGCGCGAAAGCTGCGCTGCAACGGCCTCATCCGGCCCGGAAAGCACGGCTTCCACCGATCCGTCTGCAAGATTGCGCACCCATCCGGCAAGGCCGAGCGATTCGGCCACGCGGGCGCACCAGGCGCGGTATCCGACCCCCTGCACCCGCCCCGTCACATTCACATGCACGGCACGGGCCATGGATCACTCGAATTCCATGATGACCGCGTCGACGGCGAGGCTGTCGCCGGCCTTGGCCTTGATGACGGACACAACGCCGTCGCGCTCGGCGCGCAGGATGTTTTCCATCTTCATCGCCTCGACGATGGCAAGACGCTGTCCAGCCTTCACTTCCTCTCCCTCGGCAACGTCGATGGACACGACGAGGCCCGGCATCGGGCACAGGAGAAGCTTGGAGGTGTCCGGCGGGATCTTCACCGGCATCAGTTCGGCCAGGGCACCGATGCGACGCGTCAGCACGGCGGCCTTCACCGTCACGCCCCGGCGCTCCATCAGCGTCAGCGACCCATCCCGCTTGACCTGGACCGTCACCGGCTCGCCATCGAGCGTGCCCGTCCATTTCACCTCGCCCGGACGCCAGTCCGACAGAACCCGGATGTCCTTGCCGCCAACGCCGAGCGTCAGTTCGATCGGCGTACCGGCCATGCCTTCCACCACCGAAACATCGACATTGGTGCGGCCGAGACGCACCGTCCACTCGTCGCGCAGATGACCGGAATGCGGGCGAAGACGCCCGTTCAGCCGGTCGAGACGATCGCGCAGAACAAGTTCCATGGAGAGCGCAACGGCGGCAAACTCCGCCGCTTCGTCCTCTTCCGGCTCGCGGGCGGTGAAGCCCTCGGGATATTCCTCGGCGATGAAGCCGGT
>JAGRKQ010000035.1:0-5383 GCA_020442235.1 Hyphomicrobiaceae bacterium
TGCCGCAGGCATGGACGTGGACAAGTTCGCAGGCCGCCTGTCGTTCTTCTTCGCGATTGGCATGAACTTCTTCATGGAAGTCGCCAAGATGCGCGCCGCACGGCTTCTGTGGGCGAAGCTGATGAAGGAACGTTTCAGCCCGAAGGATGCGCGCTCCCTGTCGCTGCGCACCCATTGCCAGACCTCCGGCTGGTCGCTGACGGCGCAGGACGTCTTCAACAACGTCACCCGCACCGCCATCGAGGCGATGGCCGCCGTTTCCGGCCACACCCAGTCCCTGCACACCAATGCGCTCGACGAGGCGCTGGCGCTGCCGACCGACTTCTCGGCTCGCATCGCCCGCAACACCCAGATCGTGATCGCCGAGGAATCGGGCATCTGCCGCGCCATCGATCCGTTCGGCGGGTCGCATTTCGTCGAGCGGCTGACGTATGACCTCGCCGTCAAGGCGCTGGCCCATATCGAGGAAATCGACGGCTATGGCGGCATGGCGAAAGCCATCGAGGCCGGCATTCCGAAGATGCGCATCGAGGAAGCGGCCGCGCGCACCCAGGCGCGCATCGACAGCGGCCATCAAGCGGTCATCGGCGTCAACTGCTTCAAGCCCGACAATGAAGAGCCGATCGACGTTCTCAAGGTCGACAACGCCGCGGTGCGCGCCAAGCAGATCGAAAAGCTCCAGCGCCTTCGCGCCGAACGCGACGAACCGGCCTGCCAGGCCGCGCTCATCGCCCTGTCGGAAGGCGCCAAGGGCAACGGCAATCTTCTCGCCCTTGCCGTCGATGCGGCCCGCGCCAAGGCGACGGTCGGCGAGATCAGCCTGGCCATGGAAGAGGTCTTCGGGCGCCACAAGGCGGAGATCAAGGCAATCTCCGGCGTCTACAAGCGCGAGGTCGGTGCGATGAGCGAAGCGGTGAAGACCATGCAGGCGATGACCACCGCCTTCGAGGAAGCCGACGGCCGGCGCCCGCGCATCCTCGTCGCCAAGATCGGCCAGGATGGCCATGACCGCGGCCAGAAAGTGATCGCTTCGGCCTTTGCCGATCTCGGCTTCGATGTCGACATCGGGCCGCTGTTCGCAACGCCGGAAGAGGTCGCCCGTCAGGCGGTCGAGAACGACGTGCACATCGTCGGCGTCTCGTCGCTGGCCGCCGGCCATCTCACCCTCGTCCCGGCGCTCAAGGCCGCGCTCGAGGCCGAAGGGCGTGGCGACATCATGATCGTCGTCGGCGGCGTCATCCCGCCGCAGGATTTCGATGCGCTCCTGGCTTCTGGCGCTTCGGCGATCTTCCCGCCCGGCACGGTCATCGCCGAGGCCGGCCAGTCGCTGTTGAAGGAGCTCAACGGCCGGCTGGGTTACGCCGAAGCGGCCGAATAGGCCATCTGTCACATCGGGACGAACGAACGGGCGCTGCGGCGCCCGTTTTTATGGCCGCGCCTTGTTCTCAGCGCCGGCCCCCAGCTTCAGAGCGGCATGCCCTCGGGGTGTGCCGCCAGGAAATGCCGCAGGGCCAGAAGCAACTGGCGGGCATGGCCGGCTTCGCCCCGCGCCAGCGCATCGCGCATGTCGTCGACGATCATCTGGCGGATGGCACTGGCCCCGCCCCGCCTTTGCAGAAGCTCTGCGGCAAGGGCGAGCGCCGCTTCCTCATCGATGTGCTCATGCTCGCTGATGGCGCCGATTTCCTCCGGCGTCAGGCCGATGTCGTCGACGATGTCATCCAGATGAAACATGCTGCTCTCCCCTCACCGCAAGCCCAATGCCCGCAACAGGAAGGTCGTCCGCCGAAACGCTCCCGGCGTCCTTGAGCGGGCGCAAGGCCGGGCTGCGGCGCACTGACGCGGCCTTGCAAGCCGGAACCTTTCCAACGTTACAAAAGCTTCACTTGATCGCGTGCGCGTGCACTGCAACATGAACGCACACGCTGATTTGGAGAAAAAAGATGCAGCTTTGGGATCAGGAAGGCCGTTACGGCTGGGTGTCGATCGCGCTTCACTGGCTCGGCGCGGCCGCCATCGTCACGATGTTCGTCACAGGACAGTTGTTCGAGGACCTGCCGCGCGGCGAGGAGCGCCTTGCCGGCCTGATGCTGCACATCGGCCTCGGCGTTCTGGCGCTCTTCATCCTGGTGCCGCGCATCGTCAACCGCCTCATCAACCGCAAGGCGCTGAAGCAGGAGAGCCACACGATCTTCGACCGCCTTGCCCATGTCGTCCACATGGTGCTGATGCTTGCGATCCTCGCGCTGATCGTCTCCGGGCCGCTGGCCGTCCTCAGCAATGGCAACCCGGTCAACGTCCTGGACCTGTTCCAGATCCCGGCGCTGCTGCCGCGCATGGAGACGGTGCACGAGATCGCAGGGGAAGTGCATGAAGCCGCCGTTCCGGTGCTGGTCTTCAGCGTCGTGCTGCATGTCCTCGGCGCGGTGAAGCGCATGGTCTTCGACCGCGATGGCACGATGCGCCGCATGCTGGTCGCCGGCAGCGTGCGCCACTAAGACAGTGAGGCCGTTCCGAACTGAAAAGGGGCGCTCACGCGCCCCTTTTCTCATGCCGCGGGGCGCTCACGCGCCTTCTCTTGCACCGCGGGGTGTTCACGCACCCCTTTTGCGTTCCGTCAGATTGATCTTCTGCCAGATCTTGGACGACAGCGCGGTTGCCAGTTCCTCGATGTCGTGAACGGCTTCCAGAACGCCCGTCTGCGGCAGGCTCTGGCCATAGAGCGCGGCCAGCTTGCCGCAGATCGACAGGATCTCGGAGCAGTAATTGAGATAGCGGGTCATGTCGGCCGCGCCCATACGCCGGTCCGGCGAATGCGCGGTCGGTGCAAAACCGGATGACAGCGTGGTCGGATCCTTGGTCAACTGATGCATGTCGACGACATGAACGAGGGCCCTCAGACGATGCAGCGAAGACAGCGCCCGCCGCTCCTTCCAGCGGTCTTCGCTTCTGACCACGAAGACGATGCCGAGCGCGGCCAGAACCGCAATGTTCGCCGCCGGTTCCAGAACGGTGATGAGGTTCAGGACCTCGTTGGAGACCTCGCCGAATTTCAGATCGCGCACCACGAGGGCAAGCACCGCGAGCGCCAGCACCAGCACGCCGACGACACCGATTCGCAGTCGCCAGTTGGGCTTGGCCAGTTCTGCGGCGTGATCGCGGCTCTGGCGCGCCACATCGACAAGTTCTCCGGCAACGCCGGCCAGCCCCGTGCCGGGAAACCGCTCGCCAATGCGCACGGCGAGCCTGTCTGCCGTTTCGATGATCGATTCTGCGTTCAGACGACGATACACATCAAAGATCCTGCCAAGGCGCCCCATTATGCTGAGGCTGAAATACATCTTTTCTCGATGCCGGCCGGACCCCGGATCGAAGCTGGAGTGTGCGGATGATACGCAGCTGGACGGACACGCAAAAGGGCTATGGCTGGATCTCCATCGCGCTGCACTGGGCAAGCGCCCTGGCCATCGTGCTGGTTTATGCGCTCGGAGAATGGGGGCCCGAAATGCTCGGCGGCACGCGGCCGGCAGCCATTGCGCTGCATGCCGGCATCGCGACCTATTCGTTCCTGGTCTTCTTTCCGCGCATCGCCTGGCGTGTCGCCCATACCGGACCGCTTTTCACCATCAAGCAGCCGGCCTTCGTCGCCTGGGCGGCCCCTTTGGTGCAGTTCGTGATGCTGTCCTCGATCGTCGCGCTCTTCGTCACCGGACCGCTTGCGGTGTTCTTCGCCGGAAAACCGATCGACCTCTTCCTGTTCGCAATTCCTTCGCCCGTTGAGGCCAACCGGGCCGTGCGATCCGTTCTTGGCGACTTGCACGAATGGGCGGTCAACGCCATGCTCGTTTCCGTCCTGATGCATATCGGCGGTGCGGCTTTCCACGCGATGCGCGGCCATTGGGGCATCGTCAAGCGCATGATCATCGCGGTGCCCGCGCAGAAGAAGAGGCCGCCGCAGCGGAGGCCCTCATGATCCTGACCACCACGTCCACCCTTCAGGACCGCCACATCGCCGAATATCGCGGCATCGTCGTCGGCGAGGCGATCCTCGGCGCCAACATCTTCAAGGACCTCCTGGCCTCGATCCGCGACATCGTCGGCGGCCGTTCCGGCGCCTATGAAAAGGCCCTTGCCGATGCCCGCGACATCGCCATGCGCGAAATGGCCGAGCGGGCCCGCCATCTCGGCTGCAATGCGGTGATCGGCGTCGACCTCGATTACGAGACGGTCGGGCAGAACGGTTCCATGCTGATGGTCACCGCCTCGGGAACGGCGGTCGTCGTCGCCGGCTGAGTGCCCTGCTTGCCCGTCCCGCCCCTGAATGCTAGCCCGGCCGGCATGATGACACGCATGATTCAGCCTTTTCGCTCTTTCATCGGCGTTCTCGCCGCGCTTTCGGTCCTGATGCTGGGCGCCTGCGCCTCGGCGGTCGACGACCTTGCCGTGCCGATCGCTCCCTCGGTCAGCGGCATCCAGTTGACTGAAACGGGCATCGGGCTCGTCGATCAGTCCACCCGCTACAATTCGCGTGAAATCGCCGCCGCCCTCGACGGGGCGCGCGTCGAGACCGTGCAGGCGACCAGCAACGGGCGGATCACCAGCCTTCTGGCCGCCTTCGCCCCGTCCGGGCTCCAGATGCTGCGGTTCGAGAACAGCGGCGGGCGCGTCGGCGCGATCCATGTCGTCTCCGAGGACGTTCCGGGTCCGCGCGGCGAGCGCATCGGCCAGACCTATGCCCAGGCCGGCGGCTCGGGCATGCGCTGCCAGCCGGGAACCGACACCTGGGTGGGCATGGCCGTCTGCCGGCGCGACGGCAGCGCCATCACCTATGTCTTCGCCGTGCCGCTGCGCAGCTCGATCGCCCCCTTGCGCGGTTCGGAACTGCGCCAGTCGAACCTGACGCGCATGGTCTGGCGCCCGTGAGCGCCTTGTCCGATCTTGCCGGACGCATCGCCGCCGGCGAGCGTGCCGCCCTTGCGCGCGCCATCACGCTGGTCGAATCGAAACGCGCCGACCACCGGGCAAAGGCGCGGGCGCTGATCCAGGAGCTTCTGCCGCGCACCGGCAGGGCGCACCGCATCGGCATCACCGGCGTTCCGGGCGTCGGCAAGTCGACCACCATCGACACCTTCGGCGCCAATCTCACCGAAAAGGGCCACAAGGTCGCGGTGCTGGCTGTCGACCCCTCCTCGACCCGCACCGGCGGCTCGATCCTCGGTGACAAGACGCGCATGGCGCAGCTTTCCATCGACCGCAACGCCTTCATCCGGCCCTCGCCGTCCGCCGGCACGTTGGGCGGTGTCGCCGCACGCACCCGCGAGACCATGCTCTTGTGCGAGGCCGCCGGCTTCGACGTGGTGATCGTGGAAACGGTCGGTATCGG
>JAGRKQ010000035.1:5443-7097 GCA_020442235.1 Hyphomicrobiaceae bacterium
GCGGGCGACGAGCTTCAGGGCATCAAGAAGGGCGTTCTGGAGATCGCCGACATCATCGCCGTCAACAAGGCCGATGGCGAAGGCGGACCGCGCGCCCGCCGGGCAGCGGCCGAGTATCGCGCCGCCCTCGATATCCTTGCGCCGACGGGGGGCTGGAAACCGCCGGTCCTGACCATCTCCGGCCTTGCCAATGAAGGGCTCGACACGCTGTTCGGCGAGATCGAACGCCACCGCGAGACCCTGACGCGCTCCGGCGCCTTTGCAACGCGCCGTGCCGCCCAGCAGGTCTCCTGGCTCGACACGCTGGTGCTGGAACGGCTGAAGGCGCTCCTGTCCCGCGATGAGACGACGCGCGCGCTCGTCGCCGAGTGTCGCAAGGCGGTGGAAGCGGGCGGGCTCGATGCCGCCCTTGCCGCCGAACGGATTGCCGCCGCACTCGCCCTGCCGGAATGACGGCGGGGACGCTGATCCTCGGCTTCGGCGCCTTTCCGGGCGTTGCCGAAAATCCGTCCGGAACACTTGCCCGCAGCCTTGAGGGGCCCGGCCGCAAGGTTGTCATCCTGCCCGTGACCTGGCAGGCCATTGCCGAGATCCCTGCGCTGCTTGAGGCCGAAAATCCGAACGCTGTGCTTGCCTTCGGCGTTGCTCCCAGGCGGCAGATCTGCGTGGAAACGAAAGCGCTTAATGCCGCCCACCCGTTCCGCCCCGATGCCTCGGGCCAGATCGCTGCGCCGCGGCCGCTCGATCTGCAAGCCCCGCCGGTTCTCGCCTCGTCCTTTCCGGCGCTGCGGCTTGCCGTCCATCTCGGGCGCGCCGGTCTTGTGGCCCGGCCCTCACGGAATGCGGGGCGTTATCTTTGCAACGCGCTTCTTTTTCACCTCATCGCTCATGAGCGTGCATTGGGCGTCCCCTGCGCCTTCCTGCACATTCCCCCTTTCAGCAACATTCGTGGTGGGCGACGGGTCCTCGAGCGGGCGGCACGCCAGGCGTTATGGTTCATGAACGGTGAACGCACACGCCGCAAGCTGTCCCGGATCGACACAGAATTTCCGGCATGAGGCTTGCGGATATGGGGCATGACGCTCTCACGCCGCACCCTTCTTGCCGGTCTTGCCGGTCTTGGAACCGCCGCTGCAACCGGCCCGGCCGAAGCCTTCGTCGCTTCGGGCCTGCGCGGTTCGGTCAACCTCAACCAGCAGGGTGTGAGGCCGATCGCCTTTGACGACCAGAGCCAGACCCTGCAACGCGCCATCGACGGGGCCGCGGCTGCGGGAGAGGCGCTGTTCCTGCCGCCCGGCACCTATGTGGTCTCCAACATCACCCTGCCCGACGGGGCGATGCTGACCGGCGTTCCCGGCTCGACGCGCATCGTCTATGGCGGCGAAGGCCATCTCTTCCTGTCGACGGGCGCCTCGCGCATCCGCCTGACGGGCCTCTTCATCGACGGCGCCAACCGGCCGCTTGCCGATTATGCGCCGGCGCTGATCCATCTTTCGACCGCCGGCGACATGGTGATCGAGGATTGCGAGATCGTCGGTTCGTCCAAGACCGGCATCGTGCTTGACCGCGCTTCGGGGCGGATTTCCCGCTGCCTCATCCGTGAAGCCGTGGATGCGGCGATCCAGGTCTACAGTTCCGAAGGGCTGGAGATTTC
>JAGRKQ010000036.1 GCA_020442235.1 Hyphomicrobiaceae bacterium
CGCTGCGAGATCAAGAACGTCAACTCCATGCGCTTTGCCGGTCAGGCCATCGACTATGAGGCCCGCCGCCAGATCGCGCTTCTGGAAGATGGCGGCACCGTGGTGCAGGAGACGCGGCTCTTCGATCCGGCCAAGGGCGAGACGCGCTCCATGCGCTCCAAGGAAGAGGCACACGACTATCGCTACTTCCCCGATCCGGATCTTCTGCCGCTGGAATTCGACGATGCCTTCGTGGCGGAGATCGCCGCCAGCCTTCCCGAACTGCCGGATGAAAAGCGCGACCGCTTCATCGCCGACTATGGCGTGACGCCCTATGACGCCGGCGTTCTGGTGATGGAAAAGGCCTCTGCGGATTATTTCGAGGCTGTAGCCGGGGCGCGCGACGGCAAGACGGCGGCCAACTGGGTGATCAACGAGCTGTTCGGCCGCCTCAACAAGGAAGGCAAGGACATCGCGGAAAGTCCGATTGCCGCCGGCCAGCTGGGCGCGATCCTCGACATGATCGCCGACAAGACGATTTCGGGCAAAATCGCCAAGGACCTGTTCGAGATCGTCTGGACCGAGGGCGGCGATCCGACGGTGATCGTCGAAGAGCGCGGCATGAAGCAGGTGACCGACACCGGGGCGATCGAGAAGATCGTCGATGAGGTGATCGCTGCCAATCCCGATAAGGTCGAGCAGGCAAGGGCCAAGCCGACGCTGCTCGGCTGGTTCGTCGGCCAGGTGATGAAGGCCTCGCAGGGCAAGGCCAATCCGCAGGCCGTCAACGATCTTCTGAAGGCCAAGATCGGCCTTGAGTGAAACGGCTCTCCTTCTGCGCCCGGCGGTGCGGGCCGATATCGTCCGCATCGTTGCGATGCTGGCCGACGACGTGCTGGGCGCGGCGCGCGAGGACACCAGCCCGGAAGGGCTGGCGCTCTATGAGGCTGCCTTCGAGCGGATCGCGGCAACCAACGGCGCGGTGCGGCTTTTCGTGGCCGAGCGGGACGGAGAAACCGTTGGCTGCTTCCTCCTCAGCCTGACGCCCGGACTGTCGCAGAAGGGCATGGTGCGCGCCATCATCGAGGAGGTGCGCATCGATGCGGCCCACAGGGGCAGGGGCCTTGGCGCGGCGATGATCCGGCTCGCCATCGAGGAAGCCCGCAGGAGCGGGGCGAGCCTTGTTCAGCTCACCTCCAACAAGCAGCGCCGCGATGCCCACCGCTTCTATGAACAGCTCGGCTTCGAGCGCTCGCATGAGGGCTTCAAGCTGAAGCTGTGAGACGGCGCCCGATGCCGTCAAAAGGATCAAGGCAGCAGAAGCCAAGGGCGATGCTGGTGAAGTGGCGCGGCTCAAGCAGGAGCTTAAAGTCGCCAACGAGATCCTGCGTTTTACGGGATCTTCAAAACAGTAATGACCGGCCTGCGATTTTTGATTGGCCCGCCGCCGTTCTCCAACGGCGGCGGTTTGCGTTTGGCGTGCGTGCAGCCGGGCCGTCGCGGGCTTGATCGACGGCGAGACTTATGTTCCTATTTTGTTCCTGTTGTGCGGGAGCAAGCATGTGCCGTTCGCCCTATCCATCGCGGCTCTACATCGATTTCGACAGTTTCTTTGCCAGCGCCGAGCAGCATCTGGAGCCGGCCCTGCGCGGTCGGCCGGTCGGCATCATCCCGCTCGATACCGCCTTTACCAGCCTGATTGCGGCGAGCCGGGAAGCCAAGCGGCAGGGCGTGCGGATGGGCATGTCCTGCGCCGAGGCGCGCGATCTTTGTCCCGGCATCGTCTTTCGGGTTGCCCGCCACGATGCCTATGCGGCCCTGCATCACCGCATGAAGGCTGCGCTGGGCGAGCATTTCGAGATCCTGGCGACACGCTCCATCGACGAGGTGGTGGCGCGGCTGATGGCCAATGAATATGCGCGCATCGAAGCGATTGTTGCCGCCGCCAAGGCCGATTTCTACGGCCGGTTTTCTCCGAGCCTGACCTTTTCGGTCGGGGTGTCCTACAGCGAGCTCCTGGCCAAGATCGCGGCGGAGATGAACAAGCCGGACGCCTTCGTGGTGCTCGATGATGCGGCCTTGCCGGGCGCGCTCCATGTGCTCGACCTCACCGACATCCCCGGCATCTCGCGCGGCATGGCACGGCGTCTGGAGCAGGCGGGGGTGCGTTCTGTGGAAGCGCTGTGGCAGCTTGCGCCCAAGCATGCGCGGGCGATCTGGGGCGGGGTGCAGGGCGAGCGCTTTCTTTCGGCGCTGCACGGCCGGGAGGTGGAGGCCCCGCCGACGCTGCGGCGCATGTTCGGCCATGGCCGGGTGCTGCCGAAGGACTGGCGCACGCCGGAAGGGGTGCTGGCCTGCGCGCGGGTGCTTCTTCTCAAGGCAGCGGGCCGGCTGCGGCGTGAGGGCTATCTGGCCGGTGCCTTGTATTTTTCCGTGCGCGGGCGGGGTGTGCGGTTTGGGATCGAGCGGCAATTCGCGCCGGCGATGGACGATCATTGTTTCCTCAATGCCCTTGCCGCCTGTCATGCGGCGTGGTTGCGGCGCGGCCCCGTGGACGGGATCAAGTCGGTGAATGTCAGTCTCTTCGGGCTGATGGCCGTGCAGGCGCGCCAGGGCGATCTTTTCCACGATGCCGAGGATCGCGCACGCTGGGAGGCAGTGTCGCGGGCCTGCGATGCCATGCGGGTGCGGTTCGGCGGGGCCAGTCTCACGCTCGGCGTACACAAGGCCATCCCCGGCGGCTAT
>JAGRKQ010000037.1:0-6380 GCA_020442235.1 Hyphomicrobiaceae bacterium
GGCACGCCTTCCAGCGCCCCGGCCCGGCCTGCGGCCAGCCGCTCTTCGGACGCCCTGGCCATCGCGCGCGCCTTGTCCGCCGTCACCGCCACATAGGCGTTGAACGCGCCATTGGCCGCTTCGATGGCGGAAAGATAGGCCTCCGTCACCGCGACGGGAGAGGCCTCACCCTTGTTGTAGGCGTCGCGAAGTCCGGCAATCGTCAGTTCGGTCAGATCGGTCATGGAATATCGAATGTCCTGCGGCAGCGGGCCGGGAACCGGCGCCTGAAAGCATCAATAAGGAATGGTCGTGTTCGGAGATGGCTCGGGATTGGGCGGCGCGAGCGGAGCGGTCCGCCCCCCCGCCCCGACCGGCGCGGAAAGATCGCAGCGCTCGAAGCGCAGCTGGTTTCCCTCCGGGTCTGTCAGCTGGAAGTTCTGCGCAATGCCGCCGGGATTGCTCATCACGGTGAGGAAGAAATTTTCCTGCCAGGTCTCGCCTTCGCCCTGGCATGACATGCGCCCCTCATAGACCCCTTCGCCGTGGTCGGTGTCGCTCTCAAGCGTGCAGCGGCTTTCATAGCCGATGAGGGCATCGCCGGTGAGCACGCGCGTGCCTTCTGTGCCGGGCTGGAACCCGACCGTGCCGTCCACGATCGTGACGATGCCGCAGGCGCCTTCCAGCGCATAGACCCGCGGTCCGACGGCCTCGGCCCAGCCGGCAGCAGCCGGAACGGTCAGCGCGAGCACGCCGGCAAGGGCGCCCAGCGTCCTCATTCCACCACCTTCGGCACCAGAAAATAGCCGTCCTCGCTCGCCGGAGCATTCAGTGTAATCTTGTCGGTGATGCCGCCATCGGTCACGACATCCTGGCGCATCTTCAGCGTTTGCGAGACGACCGAGGTCATCGGTTCGATGCCGTCCGTATCGACCTCGCCAAGCTGTTCCACGAAGCCGAGAATGGCATTGAGTTCATCATGCATGCGCTCGGCTTCCGCGTCGCTCACCTTGATGCGGGCGAGATGGGCGATCCGGCGCACGGTTGCGGTATCGACGGACATGAAGGCTTCCTCGAATGCTGGGCCGCTGCACCGCGGGAACGGGGCGCAAGCGTTTGAGTCTCCTTATCACCGGGGCTTTTCCAACGGCAACCGGATAAGGCCCGCCGCTTGACACAAGAGCCCCGGAACGGCCCACTCACCATGCGCAAAACGCGAAAGGCTGGCGGCAGACCGGCCACAGAATGACGCAGGAGCCGGAAACATTCATGACGCGGCAGCATTTTGACGACGCGCCGGCGGCGGTGCGCGCCTTGCAGGCGCTTTACGAGGCCGAAACCGCCCGGCTGCGCGAGGCGCTCGCGGCCTATGCCGGGGGCAATGCCCCGGACGGGCGCGTGCGCGGGTTTTATCCGTCCATCGGCATCGAGACGGAAAGTTTCGCCCTCGTCGATTCGCGCCTGTCCTATGGCCATGTTTCCGGTCCGGGACGCCACGAGACGACCGTCACCCGCCCCGACCTTTTCAAGGACTACCTGACGGAGCAGATCGCCGCCCTGATCGAAAACCATGGCCGGCCCGTCGATGTCGGCCTGTCGCAGACGCCGATCCCGATCCACTTCGCCTTCCCCGGCGGGCTCGACATCGAGACCAGCTCCAAGGGCCTGATGCCGCTGCGCGACACCTTCGATACGCCTGATCTCGGCAACACCGACGATGCAATCGTCAACGGCACCCACCGCCCCCAGCCTGGAGAGCCCCAGCCGCTCGCGCTCTTCACCGCCCCGCGCATCGATTATTCCCTGCACCGGCTCGCTCACTACACAGCGACCGGGCCGGACGCCTTCCAGAACTTCGTTCTTTTTACGAACTATCAGTTTTATGTCGATGAATTCATTGAATATTCAAGGGAATTAATGGCGACAGGAGACCCGCGCTACGACAGCTTCGTCGAACCGGGCGGCAGAACCCACACAAACACACGGCTCGGCGGCGGCATCGCCGGCAGCCCGGCACAGCGCCTGCCGCAGATGCCGGCCTATCACCTCACCGCGCCCGGCCATGCCGGCATCACGCTCGTGAACATCGGCGTCGGACCATCCAACGCCAAGACGATCACCGATCACATCGCGGTGCTGAGGCCGCATGCCTGGCTGATGCTCGGCCACTGCGCCGGGCTGCGCAACACCCAGGCGCTGGGCGACTACGTCCTTGCCCATGGCTATGTGCGCGAGGATCACGTCCTGGATGCCGATCTGCCGCTCTTCGTGCCGATCCCGCCGCTGGCCGAAATGCAGGTGGCGCTGGAGGAATCGGTCGCCGAGATCACCGGGCTTTCGGGCTATGAGCTGAAACGCATCATGCGCACCGGAACGGTTGCCACCATCGACAACCGGAACTGGGAACTGCGCGACTTTTCCGAACCCGTGCAGCGCTTTTCGCAAAGCCGGGCCATCGCGCTCGACATGGAATCGGCGACCATCGCCGCCAACGGCTTCCGCTTCCGCGTGCCTTATGGAACGCTGCTCTGCGTCTCCGACAAGCCGCTGCATGGCGAACTGAAACTGCCGGGCATGGCGAGCGCCTTTTATCGCCGGCAGGTCGGCCAGCACCTGTCCATCGGCATCCGCGCACTGGAAAAGCTGCGTCAAATGGCCCCGGAGCGCTTGCATTCCCGTAAGCTAAGAAGTTTCTCGGAAGCAGCATTCCAGTAACGGCCGGACCTGAACGATGATCGACGCCACGCCTCCTGCGGGAGAGACGCCTGCCTTGCGTGCCCACCCCGCCCGCGAGACGGCCCTGGTTGAAGTCCATGCGCGCCCGATCAGCGCCACCGAAGCCCCGCGCCGACTGGTGCATTACGCCTTCCTGGCCGATCACGAAGCCGCCAATGCCGCGCGCGAGGCGCTGAACGCGCTCTGTGCCCGTTTCGGTGTCGGCGGCGCGGCGGCGAACGCCAAACAGCACGTGGCGCAGCTTGGAACGACCCGCCTGCGCTTCGAGCAGCATGGCGAATTCCTCTCCTACACCTTCCAGACGCCGCTGGACGAAGAGAGCGACATTCCCCTTCCCCATTGGCCGCTCGACGATCTGGAACCGCCCGGCGATCACGTCGTCGCCGCCGAAGTGCTCTTGTCGAAGCAGCGAGAAGCGCTGGGCGTTGCCGGCAGCCTGGGCGATGCCAAGCTGGTGCGGGCGCATGTTTTCGGCGGCGCGGCCGAAGTGGTGACGGATTTCCGCGCCCATGGCGCCGACGGCGTCGTGCGTTATCTGGCCCGCGTAGAGGGGCTATCGGGCGAGGCGACCGGCCTTCTCGCCCGCAATCTCATCGAGATCGAAACCTACCGCACGCTGGCATTGCTGGCGCTTCCGACCGCCCAGCAGCTTGGGCCCGAGGTGCGCGCACAGGAGCTGGAACTGGCCGAAATCACCGCGGCCATGTCGCGCTCGGAGGATTTGCACGAAAACCGTTCGCTGCTCGGTCGCCTCACCGGCCTTGCCGCGCGGGTGGAGGCCAGCGTTGCCGGGTCGAGCTTCCGCTTCGGCGCCGCACGCGCCTATATCGCCATCGTGGAAGCGCGGCTTGAATCCCTGCGCGAAGAGCCGATCGGGGCGGAAACCACCCTCAGCGACTTCCTGACCCGGCGCATGCACCCGGCATTGTCGACGATCTCGGCCATCGAGGCCCGTCAGGAAAGCCTGTCGGTCAAGATCTCGCGCACAGCCCAGTTGCTGCGCACCCGCGTCTTCGTGGAACAGCAGGAAGCCAATCGCGTGCTTCTGGCGTCGATGGATTCGCGCACGCGCCTGCAATTGCGCCTGCAGCAGACCGTTGAAGGCCTCTCGGTCGCCGCCATCAGCTATTATGTCGTCAGCCTCATCGCCTATCTGGCAAAATCGCTGAAGGAGGCCGGCCTTGCGGTCAACCCGACCGTGGTGACGGGACTTTCCGTTCCCCTCGTGGTGCTGCTTCTGTGGTGGGCGGTGCGCCGCATCCGGGCGCACCACGCCGATGAGGATTCGTGACCCTCAGAGCGTCACCGTCTCTCCCGGCTGCATCACCCGCACCATCCCGGCTGCATCGCCCATCGCTTCGACAAAGGCGTCGGCCGACGGATCGACGATCGGGAACGAGCCGAAGTGGCAGGGAATGACGGTCTCGAAGTTGAAATAGCGCCGCGCCGCAACGGCGGCCTTTTTCGCGCCCATGGTGAAGCGGTCTCCGACCGGCAGGATGCCGATCTTCGGCGCGTGAAATTCCTCGATCAGCGCCATATCGGAGAAAATGTCGGTGTCGCCGGCATGATAAAGGGTCTTTTCACCGGCGATCTCGATGACGACGCCGTTGGAATGGCCGAGCCCGTGGCTGACACCGTCCTCGCTCAGATGTGCCGAGGAATGATGCGCCTGAACGTAAGTGACCTTGAAAGCGCCGAGATCGACGGTGCCGCCGGTGTTGGTCGGATTGATGTTGTCAACGCCTCTGGCATGGAGCCACATGGCCAGATCGTAATTGGCCGTAACGATGGCCCCGGTCTTCTGCGCGATCGCCACCGTATCGCCGACATGATCGCCATGACCGTGGGTCAGGACGATGTGCTGCGCATTGCCGGCCGCATCCATCGGATCGAGACCTTGCGGAAAGGCCGGGTTGCCGGTGAAAAACGGGTCGATGAGAATGCGTGTGCCGCCCGCCTCGATGGCAAAGGCCGAATGTCCGAAGAATGTGAGCTTCATGGTTCTGTCCTCCCTCACCGCCGGTCTCGTATCGCCGGGGCTTTCCCGGCCATGATCGTCAATGCGCCCGAGTTCCTGCAAGCCCTGAAACCCGGCGAACAACTGGTTGCCTTCGATCCCGGCACCAAGACCATCGGCGTGGCGCTCTCCGACACACGCCGGCATTTTGCCAGCCCCGTGCTCACCCTGAAACGCGGCCGCTTCCACGATGCCATGGACGAGATGGAACGCGCGCTCTCCGGCGAGATCATCGGCGGCTTCGTCGTCGGCCTGCCGCTCAACATGGACGGCACATCCGGTCCGCGCGCCCAGGCTGCCCGCGCCTTTGCCCGCAATGTCGCCGAACGCTTTGAAAAGCCCGTGCTTCTGTGGGACGAGCGGCTGTCGACGGCCACCGCCGAGGACGCCATGATCGCGGCCGGCGCGCGCTGGGCCGAACGGCAGGCCCGGATCGACGCCGCCGCCGCCGCCGTGATCCTGCAGGGTGCCCTCGACCATCTGCGCACGCTGGAAAGCTGAAGAGAAAGCCCGAGGAAGCGTTCGGTTAAGCAATCCCCACTAGACTGGCGCGCGAGTTTAATGGTCCCGCGTTGCGTAAAGGGATTGTCATGAGCCGTATGTCGGTTGCCGAAGTGCGCGCCGTTGCCCAGCAGAGGCGCGCAGCCATTGTCGATATTCCCGTCGAACAGCCCAAACCCGCCAGCAGGCTGCGCTCGCGCTTCCTGCCCGGCAGCGCCCCGGCAGAGGCAAGACCGGGCGCAAGTGCGCCCCCACGCGCCGAAGGCGATATCGCCGCGCTGGAATCCGTGCTCAAGGCCTGCGCCGCCTTCCGCCGCAAGATCGGCCTCATCCATGGCGCCATCGGCGCGGTTCTCGGCACGGTCATCGGCTTTGCCATCGGACTGGATGCCATTCTCGCCCTCGGCTTCGCCGTTCTCGGCTTCCTGATCGGTTATGCCCTTGCCGGCCAGCTTTCCAAGCGCCCGGCCCCGGCCCGCAAGCCGCAGAAACTCGCCAATCGGCGCGGCGCCCGCCTCTTTGCCCTCATCGAGCAGACCGCCCGCCGCCTGGAAATGCAGGCTCCCAAGACCATCCTCCTGACCGATGGCGCCTATATCTGGCTGCCGCCGACCCAGAAACCGGGCCGCGCAGCGCTGGAAATCGGCCTGCCGCTTCTGGAAAGCCTCTCCGTTCCCGCCCTCAGCGCCTTGATCGCCCGTGCCTTCCATCGCTCGCGCGAGGTTGCCCGCAGCCCCTTCCGGCACGTCTTCACCGAGATCGCCGCGATTGAATCCATGGCCGCGAAGCTTTCCGCGCGCTCCCCGGCTCTTGCGCTTGGCATGGCACCAAAGGCCGCCGAACTCGCCGACAGCCTGCGCCGGGCCGCAACGCCGATCCTGCGCGGCATCGACCGCGGTGCCGATTCCATCGCCATCTCGGCGGTCGGCACCGGCGAACTGGCCGACGCCATCGTCGCCCAGACCGTGCTGCGGCATCAGTTTTCTGCACAAGACGGCCTGGATCTGGAAGAACAGCTTATTGCCATCCGCAGCGGCATTGCCGACGAGGACGTCGATGCGGCGATCCGCATGGCCCTCACCCGTCCCGAGACCGACGCCGGCTATTCCCATCAGCCGCTGCGCGAACGGCTTCAGCGGCTCGA
>JAGRKQ010000037.1:6436-11875 GCA_020442235.1 Hyphomicrobiaceae bacterium
GACGACGATCTGATCGCCTTCGCCCGCATCATGGACAAGAAGAAGGCCGCCAAACCGAAGAAGGACAAGGCGCCGAAGAAGGAACGCCGTCGCCGCGGACAGAAAGGCGTCGAGACGACACCGAGCCTTGCGCCCGATCTCGGCGATCTTCTCTCCGATGCCGACGAGCG
This sequence comes from Hyphomicrobiaceae bacterium, assembly GCA_020442235.1. Lineage (GTDB taxonomy): Bacteria > Pseudomonadota > Alphaproteobacteria > Rhizobiales > MH13 > JAGRKQ01. Next base: position 6,607 of record JAGRKQ010000037.1, read on the forward strand.
CGCCGCACGCCACCCTGCGCGCGCCATCGACATCTACGGCGAGCTCGTCAACGCCAACCCCGCCTGGGATACCGCCCGGCTGCGGCTGGCGCTCGCCCTTCTGGAAGCCGGCGACACGCGCGGCATCGCCGTCGGCAAGCAGGTTTGCGACCGTCAGCCCGCCGCCATCGCCATCGTTGCCGAAGCCATCGAAGCGCTTCTGGACAGCGACGCAGCGCAGGATCTCGATGTGCTCGCCGAAAAGCGCGCCTTGCTCGGCTACAAGGAACTTGCCGACAAGGCCGCCGAGGAGCGCACCAGCTTTGCCGCCGAAGAGCTTCAGCCGGCCATGCTCGACGCCCATGAGGCGGAGACCCTTGCCGGACTTCTCGGCCAGTTCCCGGAAATTACCGCCGGATATCTCTTTTCCAGCCCCGTCAGCATCATGCCGGAGCGAGCGCATGCGGTTCTCATCCTGCACGCGCCGAGCCTGTCGCGTCCGCGCGCGGCCGAGGTCGGCGGCTGGCTGGCCGAACGCATCGTCGCAACCCCGACAATTGCCGTGCACATCGAATGCGGCCGCATGAACGCCGCGCTCGAACCGCTGGTGGCGTCGTCACAGCCGGTCTACTGGACCTGACGGTCATCACCTGACAGAACAGAAAGGCGGCTCCTGTAGCCGCCTTTTTCTTTGGCAGGCGCCCCATGTTGCAAGCAATCAATGCTCTTGTTCCCGTGCTCCTCATCATGGGGCTGGGCCGGGCTCTCGCCAGCTTCCGCATCATTTCGGAAGAGCAGTGGCGCGGCATCGACACGCTCTCTTATCAGGTGCTGTTTCCCGCGCTGATCGTCCTCAATCTGGCGAGCGTCGATTTCGCCGCCCTGCCCACCTACGATCTTGGCGCAACGCTGCTCCTGACGGTTCTGGCGATGACCGCGCTGCTGCTCATCCTGCGCCCGCTGATGATGGGGCCGCTGAAGATCGACGGCCCGGCCTTCACCTCCATCGTGCAGGGCTCGACGCGCTGGATGACGTCCGTCGCGCTGGTTCTGTGCGCCGGGCTTTACGGGCCGGAGGGCGTCGCCCTCGTCTCCGTCGCCATGGTGGCGATGATCCCGGTGCTCAACCTCATCAATGTGACGATCCTGGCGCTTTATGCCGGAGGCACCTTTCCCGGCCCGTTGAAATTCCTCAAGGATCTGGCGACCAATCCGCTGATCGCATCCTGCGCCATCGGCCTTGCCCTCAATCTCGTCGGCCTGCCGCTGCCCGATTTTCTCACCAGCGCCCTGCGCACCACGGGCGCGGCGGCGCTGGCCATCGGGCTTCTGGCGGTCGGCGCCGGCATCGACCTGTCGCGCCTGCGCAGACCTGGCCTGCGCCTCACCATCGCCGCCGTCCTGCGCCTTGCCGGCATGCCCCTGATGGCGGCCGGTTTTGCCGCCCTTTTCGGGCTTGAAGGCACCGCTCTCGGGGTGGCCATCGTCTGCACCGCCGTGCCGACGGCCAGCGCGGCCTATCTTCTGGCACGCAAGATGGGCGGCGACGCGCCGCTCATGGCCGAGATCATCGCGCTTCAGACGGTCGCGGCGATCTTCACCTTCCCGCTGGCGCTCGGGCTTCTGGCTCCGGCGGGCTGAGCCCCGATCCGTTCTTGAAGCGGGGCGGGAAAGTCTCTATTGCAGCCTTTTGATGACCAACACCCTTCCCCTTGCCGACACCATCGGACTGCCGCCGGGATGGCGCTTTCCGCACCCGCATCTTCTGGGCATCGAGGGGCTCTCCCCGATCGACCTGACCCAGCTTCTCGATCTTTCCGAAGCGATGACGGCGATCAGCCGGCGGGAGGACAAGAAGACCACCAGCCTTTCCGGACGCACGCAGATCAACCTCTTCTTCGAGGCCTCAACGCGCACCCAGTCCTCCTTCGAACTGGCCGGAAAACGCCTCGGTGCCGACGTCATGAACATGGCCGTCGCCTCGTCCTCGGTGAAGAAGGGCGAGACGCTGATCGACACCGCAGCGACCCTCAACGCCATGCAGCCCGACATTCTCGTCGTGCGCCACGCATCGGCCGGTGCCGTCTCGCTTCTGGCGCGCAAGGTCACCTGCTCGGTCGTCAATGCCGGCGACGGCGCGCATGAGCACCCGACACAGGCGCTGCTCGACGCGCTCACCATCCGCCGCCACAAGAAAAAGATCGCCCGCCTGACCGTCGCCATCTGCGGCGACATCCTGCATTCGCGCGTTGCCCGCTCCAACATCATCCTGCTCAACACGCTCGGTGCGCGGGTGCGGCTTTGCGGCCCCTCCACGCTGCTGCCGGCGGGCTTCGCGCGGCTCGGCTGCGAAGTCTATCGCGACATGCGCGAGGCGCTCGAAGGGGCCGATGTGGTGATGATGCTGCGCCTGCAACGCGAACGCATGTGCGGGGCTTACGTGCCGAGCGTGCGCGAATATTTCCGCTATTACGGCCTTGATGCAGAGAAGCTGAGCTTTGCCAGGGACGACGCCATCGTCATGCACCCCGGCCCGATGAACCGGGGCGTCGAAATCGCCCCCGAAATCGCCGATGGCCCGCAAAGCGTCATCGAAGAGCAGGTGGAAATGGGTGTGGCCGTGCGCATGGCAGTTCTTCAGGCGCTGGCAACGCGGCTTTCCGGCGACCGCGGCACGGTGCGGGAGGCCGGACGATGACCGCTCCCGCCCCGCTCCTGTTCGAGAATGTCCGGCTCATCGACCCCGCCGATGGTCTCGATGCCGTGGGCGCACTGCTGGTTGCCGATGGCAGGATCGTCGAACGCGGCACGGACGCCGGCAAATCCCTGCCCGAAGGCACGCAGCGCATCGACGGCAAGGGCGCCGTTCTTGCCCCCGGCCTCGTCGACATGCGCGTCTTTACCGGCGAGCCGGGTGCCGAGCACCGCGAGACCCTTTCTTCAGCCGGCGATGCGGCCGCGGCCGGCGGCGTGACGACGCTGGTGCTGATGCCCGATGCCGAGCCCGTCATCGACGACATCGCCCTGGTCGATTTCATCGCACGGCGTGCGCAGGCGACCGCGCCGGTCAACATCGTGCCGACGGCGGCGGCAACACGCGGCCTCAATGGCGTGGAAATGGCCGAACTGCGCCTTCTCACCGATGCCGGCGCCGTGGCGCTTTCCAATGGCCGCAAGCCGATCACCAACGCCCAGGTGATGCGCCGCATCCTGACCTATGCGCGCGATTTCGGCGCCCTTCTGATCCACCAGCCCGAAGATCCCGATCTCAAGGGTTCCGGCGTGATGAACGCCGGCGAGACCGCCACCCGCGCCGGCCTTGCCGGCATCCCGCATGAAGCCGAAACGATCATGCTGGAGCGCGACATGCGCCTCGTGCGCCTCACCGGCGGACGCTATCACGCCGCCCAGTTGTCAGCCGCCGAAAGCGCCGGAATTGTGCGCGCCGCGAAGGCCAACGGGCTCGATGTCACGGCCGGTGTCAGCATCAATCACCTGTGCCTCAACGAGAACGACATCGGCACCTGGCGTTCCTTCCTCAAGATGTCGCCGCCGCTGCGCACCGAGGATGACCGCCGCGCCCTGATCGCCGCCCTCGCCGACGGCACGATTGACGTCATCGTGTCCGCGCATGACCCGCAGGACGTGGAAATGAAGCGCCATCCCTTTGCCGAGGCCGCCGATGGCGCGACGGGGCTGGAAACGCTTCTGGCAGCGGGGCTGCGCCTCGTGCATTCCGGCGATCTCACGCTGTCGCGCCTGATCGCCGCGATGACGCTCGGCCCGGCGCGCATTCTCGGCCTTGATGCCGGAACGCTTCAGCCCGGACGCGCCGCCGACCTCGTCCTTTTCGATCCCGATGCCCCCTGGATCTGCGACCGCAAGCAGTTGCGCTCGCGCTCCAAGAACACGCCCTTCCATGGCGCACGCTTCCAGGGCCGGGTGCTGATGACGACGGTTGCCGGAAGGATCGTTCACTCCTAGGCTGCGCCCGTGGCGATCTCGCCATAAGCGCGAGGAGAAGAAGGCGTGCCCGATCCGATCAACTGGTCCCTGTCCGGCCCGTGGTATGCGCTGGCGCTGGCCTTCGGCTACCTGCTCGGCTCCATCCCCTTCGGCCTCATCCTGACGCGCTTCGCCGGCCTCGGCGACATCCGTTCCATCGGTTCGGGCAACATCGGCACCACCAATGTCCTGCGCACCGGACGCAAGGACCTGGCGATTGCGACACTGGCGCTCGACGCCCTCAAAGGCGCTGCTGCCGTGTTGATAGCCGCCCAGTGGGGGCCCGGCGCCGCCGCCTTTGCCGGCATCGGCGCTGTCATTGGCCACTGCTTTCCAGTCTGGCTGAAGTTCAAGGGTGGCAAGGGCGTTGCCACCTTTCTCGGCGTCGTTCTGGCGCTCTACTGGCCGCTCGGCCTGGTGTTTGCCGCCGTGTGGATCTATTGCGCCGTCTTCACCCGCTTTTCCTCCTTTTCCGCCCTCACCGGCAGTCTCGCGGTGCCGTTGATCGCCTTTGTCTCCGGTCACATCGCCGCCGCCGAAGTCACGGGCCTTCTGGCGCTTCTCATCTGGGCCAAGCATCACGAGAACATCCGACGGCTCCTCAAGGGTGAGGAAAGCCGGATCGGCAGCAAGTAACGATGGCGGGTCTCAGCGACGCCCAGCTTTTCGACTGGCTTCGCCTTATCCGCTCGGAAAATGTCGGTCCGGCCACCTTCCGCCAGTTGATCAACACCTATGGCAGCGCCGCCCGCGCGCTGGAGGCCCTGCCGCATCTGTCGCGCCGGTCGGGAAAGCCGATTCGCGTGCATTCGAGCGAAGCGACGGAACGCGAGATGGACGAGGCGGCCCGTCGCGGGCTTCGCCTTGTGGTTACAACCGACCCCGACTACCCCTATGCGCTGCGCGCCTTCGATCCGCCGCCGCCGATCTTGACGCTTGCCGGCGGCTCGCCCGCCCTGTCACAACGTCCAGCCGTCGCCATGGTGGGTTCACGCAACGCATCGGCGGCCGGCATGCGGCTTTGCGCCGACATGTCCGAGGTCTGCGGCCGGGCCGGCCTCGTCGTCGTCTCAGGCCTTGCGCGCGGAATCGACGCCGCCAGCCATCGCGCCAGCCTTGCCAGCGGCACCATCGCGGTCCTCGCCGGCGGCCACGCCAACATCTATCCGCCCGAACACGAATCCCTTGCCGCCGAGATTGTCGAGCGCGGCGGCGCGGTGGTGACGGAGATGCCGCTCGGCTGGCAGGCCAGAGCGCAGGATTTCCTGCGCCGCAACCGCATCAT
>JAGRKQ010000038.1 GCA_020442235.1 Hyphomicrobiaceae bacterium
CCCCAGAGCAGGGCGTTGTTGGCCGGCAAGCCTTCCGAGAACCGGCGGGTGTTGTCCATCAGCGTGTCGCGGACCCGGTCGATGCCCTTGAGCAGTCCGAGCGGCACGCGCGAGACGCTTTTGACGGGAATCAGCCGCATCGGATCGGTCTCGAAGACGAAGGCATCGGCGGCAGCCGGGTCGAGCGCGGGCGTGGCCGGCGGGGCCAGCCGTTCCAAAGCGGCCGCAATTCTTGCCAGAAGGGGTTCAATTCCGCTGTCCTGCGACATACATGCCTCGCTGGCGTGAAGGTGAGGCCTCGACCGGCCGCTTTGTCGCGCCGGAAGAGGGCTTTCCCATTGCAAAGGGGAGTTGCCTCGCTATAGTCCGCGCGCCCGGCCCGATGGCCGGATGCGTCTTGATGGTTGAGTAACAAAGACCGAGGGGAGTTTGAAGCCGATGTTCATCACGCCCGCCTATGCCCAGACTGGAGCCGCTGCCGGCGGTATGGACACGATCCTGCAGTTTCTGCCCTTCATCCTCATCTTCGTGGTGATGTGGTTCCTGATCATCCGCCCGCAGCGCAACCGCATGAAGGAGCATCAGGCTCTGGTGGCGGGCCTGCGCCGCGGCGACACCGTCGTCACCGCCGGCGGCCTCATCGGCAAGATCCACAAGGTCGTCGACGACAACGAGGTCGAGGTTCAGCTCGCCGAAGGCGTCAAGGTGCGCATGCTGCGCTCCATGGTGCAGGAAGTGCGCTCCAAAGGCGAACCCGCCGCCAATTCCAACTGATGCCTGAGGCCGGCGCCCGCCGCGCCGGATCTCGCAACGACAGGCCGTTCCGATGCTTCACTTTTCGCGCTGGAAGATCATCGCGATCCTCGTGGTCGCGCTGGGAGCTTTCGTCTTCAGCGCCCCCAATCTCGTGTCCCGCGAGGACACGGCCGGTTGGCCGGAGTGGCTTCAGAGCCGCCTGACGCTGGGTCTCGATCTTCAGGGCGGCAGCCATGTGTTGTTGCAGGTGGAGACCGATGCGCTGATCGAGGACCGCCTCGACGTGCTCAAGGATGATGTTCGCAGCGTCCTGCGCGATGCCCGCATCGGCTACACCGGTCTTGCCGTTGTCGATGGCGGCGTCCAGGTGCGGGTGCGCGACGAAGCGGAAATGGACGATGCCGAGGAAGTCCTCGGCGCCATTCCGCAGCCGGTGACCTCCGGGGCCTTTGGCACCAGCGGCCTCGATGTCGCTGTGTCGCGTCTTGAAGGCGGCCTTTTCCGCCTGACCCTCAGCGAAGCGGCGGTGACACAGCGCATGTCTTCGGCGGTGGAGCAGTCCATCGAGGTCATCCGTCGCCGCGTCGACCAGATCGGCACCACCGAACCCTCAATCCAGCGCGAGGGCGACAACCGCATTCTCGTGCAGGTGCCGGGCCTTGATGATCCGCAGCGGCTGAAGGACATTCTTCAGCAGACGGCGGCGCTTTCCTTCCATCTCGTCTGCCGCCAGATGACCGCCCAGCAGGCGCTGGAAACGCGCCCGCCCGCAGGTTGCGAAGTGCTGCAATATGCCGATGGCGGCGGTCCGATCCTGGTCGAGACGCGAGCCATGATCACCGGCGACGAACTTGTCGACTCTCAGCCTTCCTTCAACCAGCAGACGGGCGAGCCGGTCGTCACCTTCCGCTTCAACACCTCCGGTGCGCGCCGCTTCGGCGAGGTCACCGAGGCCAATGTCGGCGAGCCTTTCGCCATCGTGCTCGATGACGAGGTGATCTCGGCCCCGGAGATCCGCGAGCCGATCCGCGGCGGTTCGGGGCAGATTTCCGGCTCCTTCACGTCGCAGAGTGCCAATGATCTGGCTGTTCTTCTGCGCGCCGGCGCCCTGCCGACCGACATCACCATCGTCGAGGAACGCTCCGTCGGCCCGAGCCTTGGCGCCGATTCGGTTGCCGCCGGCGAGATTGCCGGCATCATCGGGGCCATCGGCGTCGTCACCTTCATGGTGCTCGCCTACGGGCTCTTCGGCATCTTCGCCAACATCGCGCTGGCGGTGAACATCGCCCTCATCATTGCAACGCTGTCCCTTCTGGGCGCGACGCTGACCTTGCCGGGCATTGCCGGCATCGTGCTCACCGTGGGCATGGCGGTCGATTCCAACGTGCTGATCTTCGAGCGCATTCGCGACGAAGCCAGACGCGGGCGGGCGGCGATCCCGGCGATCGACGCCGGATTCCGCGAGGCGCTGCGCACCATTCTCGACGCCAACATCACCACGTTGATCGCTGCCGTGATCCTGTTCTTCCTCGGCTCCGGCCCGGTTCAGGGCTTCGCCGTCACGCTGGCCATCGGCATCGTCACCACGGTCTTCACCGCCTTCACCATGACGCGCCTGCTCGTCGCCCTCTGGGTGCGCCGCGTGCGTCCGAGCGCCGTTCCGATCTGAGGGGCCAGTCCGATCATGTCTTTTGCCCTCGTCCGGTTCCTTCCCGAAAATCCCGGCTTCCGCTTCATGGCGCACCGGGTTGTCGTGCTGCCGGTCACCGCGCTGCTCGTCGTCGGCTCGCTGGTGCTGTTCGGCCTCAACGGCCTCAACCTCGGCATCGATTTCCGGGGCGGCACGCTCATCGAGATCAAGACCACCGATGGCCCGGCCGATATTGCTGGCCTGCGCCAGAGCCTTGGGGCGCTTGGCCTCGGTGACGTCGAGGTGCAGGAATTCGGCGCGCCCGACGACGTTCTGATCCGCGTCGAGCAGCAGCCGGGGGGTGACGAGGCCCAGCAGGCCGTCGTTGATCGGGTGCGCGCAGCCCTCGGCGAGGACAATGTCGACTATCGGCGCTTCGAAGTCGTCGGACCGCGCGTTTCGGCGGAACTGGCGCAGGCCGGCTCCATCGCTGTCGGTGCCGCGCTTCTGGCCATCCTCGTCTATATCTGGGTGCGCTTTGAATGGCAGTTCGCCATCGGTGCAATCATCGCCACCGTGCACGACGTCATCCTGACCATCGGCCTGTTCTCGATCACGCAGCTGGAATTCAACCTGTCCTCCATCGCCGCGATCCTGACCATCGTCGGTTATTCGCTCAACGATACCGTCGTCGTTTACGACCGCGTGCGCGAAAATCTCAGGCGTTACAAGAAGATGGCGCTGGCCGATCTGATCGATCTGTCGATCAACACCATGCTGTCGCGCACCATCATGACCTCGGTGACGACGCTCATCGCGCTGGGTGCGCTGTTCCTCTTCGGCGGCGAGGTGATCCGCTCCTTCACCGCGGCGATGATCTGGGGCGTGGCCGTCGGCACCTTCTCGTCGATCTTCGTGGCCGGCCCGACGCTCATCTACCTGAACCTCAGGTCGAGCCGCGCCAGCACGGAAAGTGCGGAAGAAACCGCGTGAGCGAGCGGCCGGGACCGGGTTATCTGCCGCAGGTTGCGCCGGTCACCGGCTATGGTTCGGGCGGGTTCCGCTTTGCCGGTATGTCACATCGCGGCTCGCTCCTGATCCTGCCGTCCGGCATGCACCCTTTCGAGGGGCGGGACGCTTCCGACCTGACGCGCGACACCCTGGCGCCGGCCTTGGCCGAAGCGGAGCGGATGGATGTCTTCATCCTCGGCTGCGGCGATCTGCCGATGCCGGTTCCCGACGCCCTGCGTCACGCCTTTTCTGCCCATCCTCTTCAGCTGGACGCCATGACGACGTCGGCTGCGGTGCGCACGGTCAATGTTCTGGCCTCGGAGAACCGGCGCTTCGGCGCGGTGCTCCTGGCCGTCGACGGCCCGGAGCGCCGGCGCTGATGAGCGATCTCGGCGCGGAGCTGAAGGAGCAGGATTTCGACGCCTATGCGGCGAGCCTCTTCGTGCCCGAAACCGCGCGCGAGGCCTTTCAGGCGCTGGCCCTGTTTCGGACAGAAACCGCACGCATCGCCCCCTTGGTGGCCGAGCCGCTCGTCGGCGAGATCCGCCTGCAATGGTGGCGCGAGGTCGTGGAAGGGGAGCGCGAGGCAGAAGCCGCGCATGTGCCGCTGGCTGCGGCGCTGACGCGTGTTGTGGCCTCGGTGCCGCCGGCCCGCGCCGCGCTGGCGCAGCTGTGCGAGGCGCGCATCGGCGAGCTTTATCACGACCCGATGCCGGACATGCCGAGCTTCGAGGCCTATGCCGGAGAAACCGAAGGTGCGATCCTCCAGCTTCAGGCGCTTGTCCTGACGCCGCAGCAGGCGCCCGCCCTCGCCGAGGCCGCCGGCCATGCCAGCCTCGTTCTTTCGCTGGCGCGCGGACTTGCCAATCTGCCGGCCGACGCGCGCCGGTCGGTGACGCTGCTGCCGGCATCGGATGCTCTGACACGCGCCGCTCTGCTTGCAGGCACGGGCGAGAAGGCCGATGCCGAGGCCCGGCGTCTGGCTCGGGCCGGGCTCGATCACGCGGTCATGATGCGCAAGGCGCTTACGGGTATCCCGAAAAGCGCTCTGGCACCGTTCCTGCCGGTGCGCACCGCCCTGGCCATTCTGGGCAGGGTCGAAGCCGGCGGCATGGCGGCCATACGTCAGGGCGCGGCCGGTGGACGGCTATCGCGCCTTGCCCGGATCACCTTCTGCGCCCTCAGCGGCCGCCTTTGATCATTCGGCGGCGTCGGCCAGCGGCGTCTTCACCCAGTTTGCGAAGTCGTGCAGCGCGCGCGCCGAAAGTGCCATCTTCTTGGCGCGGGATTTTTCCTTGCCGCGCAGGCGCTTGCCTTCGGTTTTCGGAATCTCCACCGGAGGGAACAGGCCGAAGTTCACATTCATCGGCTGGAAGGAGCGCGGTCCGTCATCGGCGCTCAGATGGCCGCCGGTGATGTGCGCCACAAGCGCGCCCATGGCAGTCGTCGCGGGCGGCGGGACCAAGGCGAGGCCGAGGCGTTCGGCGGCCGCCAGCCGGCCGGTCACGCAGCCGATGGAGGCCGATTCCACATAGCCCTCGCAGCCGGTGATCTGGCCGGCAAAGCGCAGGCGCGGCATGGCCTTCAGCCGCAGCTGCCCATCCAGCACCTTCGGTGAATTGAGGAAGGTGTTGCGATGCAGCCCGCCGAGACGCGCGAAAACCGCCTTCTCGAGCCCCGGGATCATGCGGAAAATGTCCGTCTGCGCGCCATATTTCAGCTTCGTCTGGAAACCGACCATGTTGTAAAGCGTGCCGAGCGCATTGTCCTGGCGCAGCTGCACCACCGCATGCGGCTTGTCCGGGCTGTGCGGATTGGTCAGACCGACCGGCTTCATCGGCCCGTGACGCAGGGTTTCGCGACCGCGCTCGGCCATCACCTCGATGGGCANNGGCAGGCAGCCGTCGAAATAGGGCGTTCCCTCCCAATCCTTGAACTCGGTCTTGGGGCCGTCCAGCAGCGCATCGATGAAGGCGTTGTATTCGGCCTCGTTCATCGCGCAGTTGATGTAGTCGGCACCCGTGCCGCCGGGGCCGGCCTTGTCGTAGCGCGACTGGAACCAGGCGCGGTCCATGTCGATGGACTCGAAGTGCACGATGGGCGCGATGGCGTCGAAGAAGGCCAGCGCATCCTCGCCCGACAGGGCCTGGACGGCTTCGGCCAGCGCCGGCGAGGTGAGGGGGCCGGTGGCGACGATGACGCTGTCCCAGTCCTGTGGCGGAAGGCCGGCAATCTCGCCGCGTTCGATGCGAACTAGCGGATGGTTTTCGAGCGCTTCGGTCACGGCATCGGAAAAGCCGTCGCGATCGACGGCGAGCGCACCGCCGGCCGGCACCTGATGCGCATCGCCGCAGCGCATGATCAGCGAGCCGGCAAGGCGCAGCTCGGCATGCAGCACACCGACGGCATTGGTTTCGGCATCGTCGGAGCGGAAGGAGTTGGAGCAGACGAGTTCGGCGAGACCTTGGGTCTTGTGCGCATCGGTGCCGCGCTGGGGCCGCATCTCGTGCAGCACGACGGGAACGCCGGCACTGGCAATCTGCCAGGCGGCCTCCGATCCGGCCAGACCGCCGCCGATCACGTGAATGGGTCTCATGGTCACACCTTCTGAAAATGTGCGGCGGAACCTAGTGATCGGGGCCCTTGCGCGCAAGCGGCGGCTTTTCAGGCGCGGCTTTGCGGGTTAGGCAAGGCCATGATCGCCCGTTTCACAGCCCTGTCGTCCTTCCTGGCGCTTTTTCTCGCCGGCTGCGCCGCCACCGGCGGCGGCGAGCCCGTTTCCTGGTATGGGTTCAACGATTTTCCGCCCCCGCGCGGCGAGCAGATGGTGATCTGCCACGGCTTCGGCTGCGCCCTGCGTACACCGGTCACCGTCTCGCCCGCCGACCGCAGCCGCCTTGCCGCCATTCTGGCCGAAGGGCATGCCACCCCGGCCGCCGAACGCGAGGCCATCGGCCGCGCCGTGCGCTGGTTTGAGACCCGCATTGGCCCGAGCGTCGGATCGGTGAACGATATTGGCGGTCTCGATCTTCAGAATGCGGGCGTGCGCGGCCAGATGGACTGCATCGACGAGTCGACCAACACACTGAGCCTGCTTCTCTATCTCGACCGCATCGGCGCCTTGCGCCATCACACGGTCGGCCGCCCCGTGGCGCGCGGGTTCTTCCTCGACGGGCGTTATCCGCATGCGACCGCCGTCGTGGCGGAAAAGGAAGGCGGGGCGCGGTTTGCCGTCGACCCCTGGCCCTATGGCAATGGCGCTGGCGTCGACATCATGCCGCTGGAACGCTGGTTCGCCATCCACCCGCTGGGCTGACCCCTATTCGGCGGCATCGAGCCCCTTCAGGCGACGCTTGAGGATCGGCGCGAGAAACTGGCCGGTATAAGAGCGCTTTTCCGCGGCGATGTCCTCCGGCGTGCCGGTCGCGACGATCTCGCCGCCGCCGTCGCCGCCTTCCGGGCCAAGGTCGATGACGTGGTCGGCGGTCTTGATGACCTCCAGATTGTGCTCGATCACCACCACCGTGTTGCCCTGATCGACAAGCTCGTGCAGCACCTCCAGGAGCTTGGCGACGTCGTGGAAATGCAGCCCGGTCGTCGGCTCGTCGAGGA
>JAGRKQ010000039.1:0-1026 GCA_020442235.1 Hyphomicrobiaceae bacterium
AAGCCCCACATCAGATAGGCCGAAAAGGCCGCGGCAAGGCCGATCCCGGGCCCCTCTCCGACGGGCAGGTTGAAGGGCGCCTTCGTAACCTTGCGCGCAAGGCCGGCCGGCAGGTCCACTATTCGGCCGCCGCGACGTGGCGCACGCCGGAGCGCATCAGCTTGGTGATGATGGAATCCTCCAGCGCCTGGAAGGACGCATCGACAATGTTTTCCGAAACGCCGATGGTGAACCAGCGCTCGCCGGTCGCCGCGTCCTCACTTTCGATCAGGACGCGGGTGATCGCCTCGGTGCCCTTGTTGAGGATACGCACCTTGAAATCGACCAGCGACAGATCCTCGATGGTGGACTGATAGCGGCCGAGATCCTTGCGCAGCGCATGGTCGAGCGCGTTCACCGGACCGTTGTCGCTGTCGGCGACCGACATCAGAAGCTCGCCATCGACCCAGAGCTTCACCACCGCCTCGGAAACGTTGATCAGGTCGCCACGCGCATTGTGCCGGCGCTCGACGATGACGCGGAAGCTCTCCACGCTGAAGAAATCGGGCACCGAGCCAAGCGTCCGGCGGGCCAGCAGCGCGAAGGAGGCTTCCGCCGCCTCATAAGCGTAGCCGCGCGCTTCGCGGTCCTTGATTTCGGCCAGCAGGAGATCAAGACGCGGATCGTCCTTGCGCGCCTCGATGCCGACCCGCTCCAGCGCGTCGAGAAGGTTCGACTTGCCGCCCTGATCGGAAACGAGCACGGAGCGCTCGTTGCCAACACTTTCCGGCGTGACGTGCTCATAGGTCTTCGGGTCCTTGAGGATCGCCGAAGCGTGGATGCCCGCCTTGGTGGCGAAGGCCGCCGCACCGACATAGGGGGCATGGCGGTTCGGCGCGCGGTTGAGGATCTCGTCGAACGCCCGGCTGGTGCGGGTGATGCTGGCAAGCGCCTTGTCCGTCACCCCGGTCTCGAAGCGGTCGCGATAGGCGGGCTTCAGGCAGAGCGTCGGGATGATGGAGATGAGGTTGGCGTTGCCGCAGCGCT
>JAGRKQ010000039.1:1201-3995 GCA_020442235.1 Hyphomicrobiaceae bacterium
CACAAGACGACCCAGCGCGCCCCGGCCTCATGGGCGGTGCGGGCGCAGGCGAGTGCATAATCCGGGTTTGCCTTGTAGCCGTCGAAGAAATGCTCGCAGTCGATCATCGCTTCCTTGCCGGCAGCAACCGCGGCCTCGACGGAGGCCCGGATGCAGTCGAGGTTTTCCTCGTTGGTGGTCCTGAGCGCGACCTTGACGTGATAGTCCCAGCTCTTGGCGACGAAGCAGACCGCATCGCAGGCGGCATCGATGAGGCCCTTCAGGCCGGGATCATTGGAGACTGAGACGCCCGCCCGCTTGGTCATGCCGAAGGCGACGAAGGCGGCCTTTTCGGTGCGCTTCTCACAGAAGAAAGCCGTGTCGGTCGGGTTGGCGCCGGGATAACCGCCCTCGACATAATCGACGCCGAGGTCGTCGAGCAGGTCGGCAATCGCGATCTTGTCGGACAGGTTGAAATCGATGCCGGTCGTCTGCTGCCCGTCACGCAAGGTCGTGTCGAAGAGATAAAGGCGCTCGCGGCTCATGAGGTCTGTCCTTCCGGGGGCCAGCTGTTCGTGTCGTGGTCGGGATGCTGGTAGCTGACGATGGTCTTGATGAAGTCGGCGGCATCGGGATCCTCCAGCGTGCCAAGCGCCGGCAGGGCCGGGATCGCGTCGCAGAAGGGCAGCTTGCCCTCGATCCCCCAGGCAACGGTCGGGGGAAAGCCTGCCGGATCGTCGAAGGCGGTCAGGGTCAGGGCAAGGCCGTCGGGTGCGTCATAGGCAAGCGGGGTGCCGCAAGCCGCGCAAAAGCCCCGGCGCGCGGCGTTGGAACTGCGGAACCAGGCGGGCGCGCCGCGCGTCCAGTCGACCCGGTATCCCTGCACCGAAACAAGCGCCAGCGCGTGAGAGCCGGAGGCCTTCTGGCACATGCGGCAATAGCAGACCGAACTGTCATGCGGGGTGCCATGCACCCTGAAGCGCACCGCGCCGCACTGGCATCCGCCGGAATGGGTTTCAGCCATCACACCAGCCCATACCAGACGAGCGCCAGATAGACCGCGAGCGCGATGACGACGAGCTTGATCAGCGCATAGGCGATCCAGCGCTTCGGAAAGGGCAGATCGTCGAGCCAGCTTGTCTTCGGGTCCGGCGCGCCGGCGGGTTGATTGGACATCACGCGTCTCCTGCGTGGCTTTGCGCTTCAAGGCGCTTTTCCATGGTGGTGTTGGCCAGCACGACCCCGGCGCGCTCGACGCGATTGCGGCGAAGGCGCAGATAGCCGAGCGCGGCAAAGAAAGGTTCGGCGGCATCGCTGGCATCAACCGACAGCCGGTCTATGCCGCTGGTCAGCGCGATCAGTTCCACCGCCTCGATCAGCGCCCGCGCAACGCCCTGACGGTGATGGGCCGGGTCGACATAGAGCATGTCGATGCGCTCGTCGCCAAAGGAGGCAAAGCCGAGCGGCGTGCCGGCGCGTTCGGCCATCACCGTCGCCGCATCGTCGAGCCGCACGGTAAAGGCCTCTTCATCCTTCGCGACCGCAATCCAGGCCTGACGCTGGCGCACGTCATAATGTTCGGCCGCACCGAGAAGCACGCTGCGCCGGAAGAGATCGATGAGCGCCGGCATGTCGTCGGGGCCTGCCGGACGCAGGAGAAGCGCGCTCATGACGCCTCTCCCTTCGATCCTGTTGCTGCTGGCGCATCCGGATGCTGGTTGGAGACGATGGTGTCCATGAAGGCACGCACCTGCGCCTCTTCCTCCACCGGCCGCCAGGGCAGATGGGCAAGGCCATCGACGAAGGAAAGCTTGTCCGCCGGGTTCACCTGCAGGACGGGCGCGGCGCATTCGGGATCGTCCAGCGCGCCGATGGCCACCTCCATGTCGCCGCCGTAATCATAGGTGAGCGGCGTGCCGCATGCCTTGCAGAAGCCGCGCCGGACCTTGTTGGAGCTTTGGTAGGTCGCAAGTTCCCCGCGCTCCACTGCAAAGCCGTAAGCCGTCACCAACGGGCCGAAAAAGCCGCCAAAGGCTTTCTGGCACATGCGGCAGTGACAGATCGAGGCACGGCCGAGGCTTTCGGCCCGGTAACGCACCGCGCCGCACTGGCAGCCGCCGGTGACGGATCCGCTCATCCCTTCACCTCCCAGGCGGTGATGCGCTCGCCGGTTGCCGGGTCCTTGCCGTCCTTGAGCTGAATGCCCCTCGCCGCAAGCTCGTCGCGGATCGCATCGGCTTCGGCCCAGTTCTTGTCGCGGATGAGGGCCAGACGGCGCGCAACGGCGGCCTCGACCTCTTCCTCAGCGCCCGCCTCCAGCCTGGCCGCCTGCTTGTCGATGCCGAGCAGGCGCGCAGCCGCGGCAAATCCTTCAGGATCGTCGCCGGCCAACTGGTGCAGGGCCTGCACGGCGGCCACGGTGTTGAGATCGTCGCACAGCGCATCCAGAATCACCTGCGGCACCGGCGCATCGCCAGCATCCGTCTGCGGCCATTTGGCATAAAGGCGCTCAGCTTCCTCCAGGCGGCGCTGCGAGAAATCGAGCGGCTCGCGGTAATGCGTCATCAGGAGCGCCAGACGGATGACGGCGCCGGGCCATTTGCGCCCGCCGAAGGTTTCCGTCTCCAGAAGGTCGTGCATGGTGACGAAGTTGCCGAGCGACTTCGACATCTTCTGGCCTTCCACCTGCACGAAGCCGTTGTGCAGCCAGGTGTGGGCCATGACCGCCGTGCCATGGGCGCAGCAGGACTGGGCGATCTCGTTCTCATGATGGGGAAAGATGAGATCGAGACCGCCGCCGTGAATGTCGAAGGTC
>JAGRKQ010000040.1:0-5192 GCA_020442235.1 Hyphomicrobiaceae bacterium
CGGCCGGCCCGCGCCCGGTGACCTTCCGCACGCTCGACATCGGCGGCGACAAGGTGCTGCCCTATATGCGCTCCATCCCGGAGGAGAACCCGGCGATGGGCTGGCGGGCTCTCAGGCTCGGTCTCGACCGGCCGGGCATGCTGCGCCTTCAGGTGCGCGCCCTTCTGAAGGCTGCGGCGGGCACCGATCTGAAGATCATGTTCCCGATGGTCAGCGATGTCGCCGAACTGAAGGCGGCACGCCAGATCGTCGAACGCGAGATGCGCTATCTGCGCCGCCATGGCCATGGCGAGCCCTCGACCGTGCGTCTCGGGGCGATGCTGGAAGTGCCTTCGCTGCTCTTCGATCTCGACGGGCTGATGACGCATGCCGACTTCGTGTCGGTCGGCTCCAACGACCTGTTCCAGTTCATGATGGCGGCCGACCGCGGCAACAACCGGTTGAACGGGCGCTATGACATCCTGTCGCCGATGTTCCTGCGCGCTTTGCGTTCGATTGTGGAAGCGGCCGAGCGCCACGCCACCCCGCTGACGCTGTGCGGGGAAATGGCCGGCCGGCCGATCGAGGCCATGGCGCTGATCGGGCTCGGCTTCCGGGCGCTGTCGATGTCGGCGTCCTCCATCGGGCCGGTCAAGGCGATGCTGCTCGATCTCAATGCCGGCAAGGTTGAAGAGCGCCTTCTGGCGCTGCTCGAGGACGGCGCTTCGGCAGGCTCCCTGCGCAAGGAGCTTTCCGCGCTCGCCCAGCGGGACGGACTGACAGTCTAGCCATGATCCCTGACCAGAAGATCGAAGCGGTGATTGCCCGGTTCGACATGATTTCAGCGCGCATGGCCGAAGGCGATGCCGAACCCTCGGCCTTCATCAAGCTGTCGCGCGAATTCGCCGAACTCGAGCCGGTCGCCGAAAAGGCAAGGGCGGTGCTCAGCACCCGCCGCCAGATCGCCGAGGCCGAAGCGCTGGCCGAGGATCCGGCGACGGAGCGCGATCTCAGGGCCCTGGCGCGTGAGGAGGCGGGGGAGCTTGCCGAAACGCTGGAGGGCCTTGAAGAGGAACTCCAGCTTCTCCTCTTGCCCAAGGACGAGGCCGACGCCCGCAGCGCCATCCTGGAAGTGCGCGCCGGAACCGGCGGCGACGAGGCGGCGCTCTTTGCCGGCGATCTTTTCCGCATGTATCAGCGCCATGCGGCGGCCAGGGGCTGGAAGGTGGAGATCCTGTCGCAAAGCGAGGGCGAGGTTGGCGGTTTCAAGGAAATCATCGCCCGCATCGACGGCGGCGGGGTTTTCGGCGAGCTGAAATTCGAATCGGGCGTGCACCGGGTCCAGCGTGTGCCGGAAACCGAATCGGGCGGGCGCATCCACACCAGCGCGGCGACGGTCGCGGTTCTGCCGGAGGCGCAGGAGGTCGATATCGACATCCGCGCCGAGGATATCCGCATCGACACGATGCGCGCATCCGGAGCCGGCGGGCAGCATGTCAACACCACCGATTCGGCGGTGCGCATCACCCATCTTCCGACCGGCATCGTCGTCACCTCCTCGGAAAAATCCCAGCATCAGAACCGGGCGCGGGCGATGGAGGTGCTGCGGGCACGGCTCTACGAGATGGAGCGCGAGCGCGCCGACAGCGAACGCTCTTCGGCGCGCAAGATCCAGATCGGCTCCGGCGATCGTTCCGAGCGCATCCGCACCTATAATTTTCCGCAAGGGCGCGTCACCGACCACCGCATCGGCCTGACGCTCTACACCTTGCCGCAGGTGATCGAGGGCAGCGGGCTGGGCGAGGTGATCGAGGCCCTTTTGACCCATCAGCGCATGGCGCTTCTGGCCGCCGAGCAGCAGGCGTGAGCACGGATGGCGGCGAGAGCATCGAGGCGTGCCGGCGCAGGCTGACAGCGGCGCTTCAAGCCGCGGGCAAGACGCCGGCGGGGCTGGAAGCCCGACGCATCCTCGGCCATGTCCTCGGGCTTGGCGATGCCGATCTGGTCTTGAAGGGCGATGAGCCGCTGGATGCCGCCGCGCGCGCGGCCCTGGATGCCATGCTGGCGGAGCGGCTGGCGGGAAAACCGCTGGCGCGACTTGTCGGACGGCAAGGCTTTTTCGATTTCGAGCTTGATCTTGCTCCGCAAACGCTGGTGCCGCGCGCCGATACCGAAATCCTGGTCGAGGCGGTGGCGGGTTTCTTCGGCCAGAAGGATCGTGCGCTTCGGCGTTTCGTCGATCTCGGCACGGGCAGCGGCGCGATTGCCATCGCGCTGTTGCGGCAGTTCCCGCAGGCCCTCGGGGTGGCGACGGACTGCTCGCCCGAAGCGCTTGCCGCTGCTCTGGCCAATGCGGGCCGTCTTGGCGTTGCCGCGCGCCTTGAAGTGCGATGCGGGGACTGGTTTGACGCTTTGTCCAATCTGACGGGGGCCGATCTGTCCGGGCCTGATTTTGCCGGGCCCTTCGACCTCATCGTCTCCAACCCGCCCTATATCCGCGACGATGTGATCGAGACGCTGGAGCCGGAAGTGCGCGTGCATGATCCAGTTCTGGCGCTCAGCGGCGGGGCGGACGGGCTTGATGCCTATCGGGCCATTCTTTCCGCTGCCGGCCGGCATCTGGCGCCAAAGGGACTTGTGGCGCTGGAGATCGGGCACGATCAGGCCGATGCCGTCAGCGCGCTTGGCGACAGTCTTGGCTTTCAGCGCCATCGACTTGTGCACGATCTTGCCGGCAAGGACCGGGTTCTTCTGTTCACGCTGAAAGAAAACAATTGAAAGTGTGACATCTTTTCTCTTGGAAAGCGGGGGGTGAGCGGCTAGGATTTTCTCGTTGCATCAGGGGAAACGGCGTCTTGCGATTCGCCACCCTCGAGCCGATTGGTCCTTTCGATCAAAAGGGATGCGCAGTGATGCCCCATGCAGACACTTCGGGATGACAGGTTGAAAACCGCTTCCTTGCGTTGGCATCGGGCTGGGGGATGATCGCCCGGTTTGACTTCTGGGCCCGTCAAGAGCGCGAACAAGCGCCCGGCGCGGGCCGGTTCATCAAGCCGGCGCTCTGGAGTTACGCTTCGTCTATGAGACCCGGACAGCAGAACAAGCGCATGCGCGGACGGAACCGCAAGGGACCGAATCCGCTCAGCCGCAACTATGAATCCAACGGACCGGACGTGAAGGTGCGCGGCAACGCGCAGCACGTCGCCGACAAATATGTGCAGCTTGCGCGCGATGCGTCGGTTTCCGGCGACCGCATTCTGGCGGAGAGCTATCTCCAGCACGCCGAGCATTATTATCGCATCGTCGCGGCCGCCCAGGCCCAGATGCCGCAGCCGCAGCCCGTGCAGCGCGCCGACGAGCCGCAGGACGATCTGGACGGCAATGGCGAGGATGGCGTTGAAGCCAGCGACGGCGACAATGAGACCGAGGCCGAGGCTGAAACCGACGAGGTCGAAGCGCCGCGTCGTCCGCGTCGCCGCCCGCGTGTCGAAGCCTCCGATGCCGAAGGCGAGGATGGCGAAGCCGGTGAGGCCCGGTCCGGCGATGCCGGTGACGAGGCCAGCGCCGAGGGCGAGGATGATCGCCCGCGCCGCCGCCGCCCGCGCCGCCGCTTCCCGCGCAACGGCGAGGACCCGGCCAATGCGCCGCAGCCCTCGACCGTCGAGCCGGCCGAATAATCCCGCTTTCGGGGTTCAGATCACGGTGAGCGCGTCGCCGACGGCGATGCGCCCGCCTTCGACGACCGTGGCATAGAGCCCGCAGTCGGGCGCTCCGGTAAGGCCGTGCAGGATGCGCGGCACGGCGATGTCGCGGGTTGCCGTTTCGAGATTCACTTCCGTTGCCGCGCAGCGCATGATCGGTTCCAGCCCCTTGAGGAGAACCGGGCCGATGCGGATCTCGCGATCCGTCCAGCCGTGTTCCTCGAAAGCGCTCTCGCCCTCAAAGACGATGTTGCCGCGAAAGCGGATGGGGTCGATCGGCTTGCCGGTTGCCGCTTCCAGCTTGCGCAGGCTTGCAAGGTTGATCAGCGAGACGACCTTCTTGGCCGTGTCGGAAAAGGAAAAGCCCGGCGCCTTGCACAGCCGCACCGGCCCGCGCAGCGCCTCGCCGGCATGGCGGGCGAGAAAGGCCGCCGCATCCTGCGCGCCGTTCTCGCTTGACAGATCGAAGCGGGCTTTTTCGGTGTCGTCCTCAAGCGTCAGCGTGACGCCATCCTCGTCGAGCTTTGAGCGCAGGCGCGCGAGGTCCGGCATGGCGGCAAGGCACAGGAACTTCATCTTCGAGATGTGGCGCGGCTGATCGGGATCGAAGCCCGACGGGCCGTTCTCGAAGGCATAGGCGCGGTCAAGCGGCATGACCTCGCCGGGGCTCAGCATCACGGCCTCGAGGCGTTCCGGGCTCAGCCCCTTCACCGGATATCGCAGAAGCCCGACAAGCTGTCGATTTGCCATGGTCGCCCCCTTTTGTTGCCGATTCGCCACACCATATAGAGGGCAAGGCGGGCCGCAAGAGGCGGCCGTCAGGCATGCGCTGCATCGCAGGCATCGCCATCGTGTTTCACAAGGCGGAACCGAAGGCTCAAAAGGGCGCGGTTCGCGCAAGGAGGACGAGCCATGAATGTTGAAAAGCTCACCGAAAGGGCCCGCGGTTTCCTGCAGTCGGCCCAGACGCTGGCGCTGTCTTCGGGCCACCAGCGATTTTTGCCCGAACATCTTCTGAAGGTCCTGATCGACGACGAGGAAGGCTTTGCCGCCTCGCTGGTGACGCGCGCCGGAGGCGATGCGAAAGCTTTGGCGACAGCCATGGCCGCGGCGCTTGCCAGGCTGCCGAAGGTCGAGGGCTCGGGCGCGCAGCTTTATCTCTCGCCGGAACTGGCGCGGGTTTTCCAGGCCGCCGAGGATGCGGCCAAGAAGGCAGGCGACAGCTTCGTCACCGTGGAGCGGCTGCTTCTGGCGCTGGCGCTCGACAAGGCAACCGAGGCCGGCAAGGCGCTGGAGAAGGCCGGTGTCTCTCCGCAGGCCCTCAACCGGGCGATCGAGGACATCCGCAAGGGCCGGACCGCCGATACGGCCTCCGCCGAGCAGGGCTATGACGCGCTGAAGCGGTATGCACGCGATCTCACCAGGGCGGCGCGCGACGGCAAGCTCGATCCCGTTATCGGCCGCGACGAGGAAATCCGCCGGGCCATTCAGGTTCTGTCGCGGCGCACCAAG
>JAGRKQ010000040.1:5227-6544 GCA_020442235.1 Hyphomicrobiaceae bacterium
CAAGACGGCGATCGCCGAGGGCCTGGCGCTGCGCATCGTGCATGGCGACGTGCCCGAATCGCTGAAGGACAAGAGCCTTCTCGCCCTCGACATGGGTGCGCTGATCGCCGGCGCGAAGTATCGCGGTGAATTCGAGGAACGCCTCAAGGCGGTGCTTTCCGAAGTCGAGGCCGCCGCCGGCAGCATCATCCTGTTCATCGACGAGATGCACACCCTTGTCGGCGCCGGCAAGGCGGATGGCGCCATGGATGCGTCCAACCTTCTGAAGCCGGCTTTGGCGCGCGGCGAATTGCACTGCATCGGTGCGACGACCCTCGACGAGTACAAAAAGCATGTCGAAAAGGACGCTGCGCTCGCCCGTCGCTTCCAGCCCATCGTCGTGTCCGAGCCGAGCGCTGCCGATACGATCTCGATCCTGCGCGGGCTGAAGGAAAAATACGAGTTGCATCACGGCGTGCGGATCACCGATTCGGCGCTGGTTTCCGCCGCGACGCTGTCCAACCGCTACATCACCGACCGTTTCCTGCCGGACAAGGCGATCGACCTTGTCGACGAGGCAGCTTCGCGTCTGCGCATCCAGGTCGATTCCAAGCCGGAAGAGCTCGATGAACTCGACCGGCGGATCATCCAGCTGAAGATCGAGCGCGAGGCGCTGAAGAAGGAGACCGATACCGGCTCGCGCGACCGGCTCGTCCGGCTGGAAGGCGAGTTGTCCGAGCTTGAGCAGCGCTCGGCCGAACTCACCAGCCGCTGGCAGGCGGAAAAGGCCAAGCTCGCCGGCGCCCGCGACATCAAGGAAAAGCTCGAGGCTGCGCGGCTCGATCTCGACAAGGCGCAGCGTTCCGGCGATCTCGCCAAGGCCGGAGAGCTTGCCTATGGCGTCATCCCCAATCTGGAGCGCGACCTGAAGGCCGCCGAGGAGGCCGAGGCGACCGGGGCGATGATCGAGGAGGCGGTGAGCGCCGATCACGTTGCCCAGATCGTCTCGCGCTGGACCGGCATTCCGGTGGACCGGATGCTGGAAGGCGAGAGGGACAAGCTGCTGCGCATGGAGGATGCGCTGGAAAAGCGCGTCGTCGGTCAGGCCGATGCGGTGCATGCCGTCTCGACGGCGGTGCGGCGCGCCCGCGCCGGGCTTCAGGATCCCAACCGGCCGATCGGTTCCTTCCTGTTCCTCGGGCCGACCGGTGTCGGCAAGACCGAACTGACCAAGGCGCTGGCCCGGTTCCTCTTCGACGACGAGAGCGCGATGGTGCGCATCGACATGTCGGAGTTCATGGAAAAGCACTCCGTCGCCCGGCTGATCGGCGCGCCTCC
>JAGRKQ010000040.1:6604-8939 GCA_020442235.1 Hyphomicrobiaceae bacterium
TGTTCGACGAGATCGAAAAGGCGCACCCGGATGTCTTCAATGTTTTGTTGCAGGTGCTCGATGACGGGCGGCTGACGGACGGGCAGGGGCGCACGGTCGATTTTCGCAACACGCTCCTGATCATGACGTCCAATCTCGGCGCGGAATTTCTTGTCGCGCTTGGAGAGGACGAGGAAGCGGCCAAGGCGCGCGATTCGGTCATGCAGGTGGTGCGGTCCGCCTTCCGGCCGGAATTTCTCAACCGGATCGACGAGGTCATCCTCTTCAACCGGCTGAAACGGGCCGAGATGGGCGCCATCGTCGATATCCAGATGGCGCGGCTTCAGGCCCTGCTCGACGAGCGCAAGATCACGATCGTGCTGGACCCGCAGGCGCGCGAGCATCTCGCCGACAAGGGCTATGATCCGGCCTATGGGGCCCGGCCCCTGAAGCGGGTGATCCAGAAGCTGGTGCAGGATCCGATGGCGGAAAAACTTCTCGCCGGCGACATCCTCGACGGCGATACGGTCACCGTCTCGCTTGCCGGAGACCGGCTGATCTTCGAGCCCGAACGGGCGCAAGCGGCCTGAGACATGCCGAGAACAAGAGAACCCCGCGCGATGAGCGCGGGGTTCTTTGTTTCAGGGCAACCGAGAGGGGTCAGCGGCGGACCCTGGAAAGCGCCGTAGCGGGGTTCTCATCCAGCGGCAGCGAGAGGGCGTGGTGCACATCGCCCCGCGTGAGGCCGATGTCTTTCAGCATGGAATCGTCCATTTCCAGGAGGACAGAGAGCTCGCGCCGGTTCTTCCAGTGGCGCAGCCGGGCGGCGGCCATCGCAGCCAGGCGGGTGACGAAGCCGGTGCGGGCGGCGCTGCGGCCAAGGCTGAGGGAGGCGGTGCAATCGGTCATCGTCGTTGGTCCTTGCGATCTGGCGGAGCCTTGCTGGCTCGTGTCTGCGATGACTGGACAGTGGACGAGGCTTATGGTTCAATCAAACGAATAGAATTGATTGGTGGTTTCAATTTTTTTGATCTGTGTGCGAGGTGGCCATGAACATCGCCGAAAGACAACGCGTCCCCCTGTTCGACCTCGATCTTCTGGCGACGCTCGCAGCCATCGCCGAGACGGGCAGTTTTTCGGCCGCCGCCAGCGCCGTCGGCCGCACGCCGTCAGCCATCTCCATGCAGGTGCGCCGGATGGAGGATCTCGTCGGCCGGCCGCTGTTCCTGCGCGACAGCCGCTCGGTCTCGCTCACCCATGATGGCCAGCTGCTTCTGGAGCACGCCCACCGCGTCCTGTCGCTGAACAGTGAAATCATCAGCCAGTTCCTGACGCCGGAACTCGTCGGCGAGGTGCGCCTCGGCGCTCCCGATGACGTCTCCGAACGGCTCCTGCCGCCGATGCTGCGCCGTTTTGCCCGCACCCATCCCTGCCTGACCGTCAATGTCACCGTGGAAAGCACGGTGCACCTTCTGGAAAAGATCAGCCTGCGGCAGATCGATCTGGCGCTTGTCAGCTGCGACAACGCCAATGCGCTGCAGGCGGAGATCGAGGTGATCCTGCGCGAACGGATGGTCTGGGCCGGCCTCAGGGGCGGGGTTGCGATCGAGCGCAATCCCTTGCCGATTTCCATGTGGGAAGAGGGCTGCGCCTGGCGCAAGAGCGCGCTCGACGGTCTGGACGCGGAGGGCCATGCCTACAGGATCGCCTTCCAGAGCGCCCACATTTCAGGTCAGCGGGCGGCCATTCTGGCCGATCTTGCCATCGCGCCCATGCCGATCACCTCGCTGTCTGGCGACATCGTCGAGATGCAGGGCGCACGGGATCTGCCCTCCCTGCCGGACCACACGCTCGGTCTGATCGTCGCCAAGGGGGCCGGGCCTGCGGTTCTGGCGGCGGCCGATCATTTGCGTGCGTCCTTCGTGCCCTTGCAGGGGCGCCATCTGTGACGGGCCGGGCAACGCTCGCCGCCTATGACGCCTATTGCGCCGGGCTGCCGGCCAGCTTTCAGGTCGTCCAGTGGATGGGCGCGCATGTGTGGAAGGTCGGCATTCCCGGCGAGAAGACCTCCAAGGTGTTTGCCATTGCCCGCCAGGACGAAGGGGATGAGACCCCGCGCGTGACCTTCAAGGTCAGTGATATCGGCTACGAGATCCTGCGCGATGCGCCGGGCTGCATTCCCGCACCGCATCTGGCGTCGCGCGGGATGAAATGGATCCAGTGGCGTTCGCCCGAAACGCTGTCCTGGGACGCGCTTCTGGAGCACATCGCCGAAAGCCACGCACTCGTCGTGCCGGGGCTGACCAAGGCGGTGCGCCGGTCTGTCGGACTGCTTGCGGCCGAATAAGCTCCGGTT
>JAGRKQ010000040.1:8955-11721 GCA_020442235.1 Hyphomicrobiaceae bacterium
GCGGGCCTGCGGATTAACCTCCGGCCTTTTGGACGGGCCTGCGGATTATCCTCCGGCCATGCGCACGCTGGGGCCGCGGTCGCGCGCCATGATCTCGTCGATGCGCTCGCGCTCGCGCTGGAAGCTGACGAGATCGTCGCCTTCCAGTGTGCGGTCGCGCCCGACGCGGATGCGCATCGGGTCGACGTGGCGGCCGTTGACGAAAACCTCGAAATGCAGATGCGGGCCGGTCGAAAGGCCCGTCGAGCCGACATAGCCGATCACCTGACCCTGCCGGACCCGCACGCCCGGCGCGATGCCGCGGGCGAAGTTTGTCTGGTGGGCGTAGCCGGTCTCATAGCCATTGGCGTGGCGGATCTTGATCCAGCGGCCATAGCCGGAGCGCCACTGGGCCTCCTCGATGACGCCGTCGGCGGCAGCCATGATCGGCGTGCCGCGCGGGGCGGACCAGTCGACGCCGTTGTGGGCGCGGGTGTAACCGAGAATCGGATGGCGGCGACGGCCGAAGCCGGAGCGGAAGGTGCCCTGCGTCACCGGGCGGCGCAGAAGGAACTTGCGGGCGCTTTCGCCTTCCTCGTCGAAATAGCCGGTTTCGCCATCGGCCGTCTGGTAGCGGTAGAAATGGCGGGTCGAGCCGCCGACCGTGATCGAAGCGTAGAGGATCTCGCCCGTCGGGGTCACGCCATCGGCTTCGAGGCCATACAGCACCTCGATCGAATCGCCGCCCTCGACGCGGCGCTGATAATCGACGTCGAAGGCGAAGATGCGGATCAGCGTCGAGACCAGATCCATCGGCATGCCATTGGCCAGTGCCGTCTCGTAAATCGCGTCGTAAAGCCGGGCCGAACCGCTGCCCGTCACCGGAAGCTGCTCGTCGAACAGCGAGGGATCGAGAACGCTCGGCTCCTCGTCGAGCAGGTAATGGCCGCTCTCGTCCAGCGATACGGTGAAAAGGTGGTTGCGTCCGGCATAGAGCGAGATGCGCACCGGATCGAGCGTGCCTTCCTCGGCACCCGGTGCAAAGGCAACGCGCAGGCGCTGGCCTTCGCGCAGCTGGCCGCCCTGGAAGAAGCCGGCGATGGAGCGCAGCACCAGTTCGGCGGAATTTTCCGTCGCCCCGTTCTCCACCAGCAGCGAATCGAGCGTATCGCCCTCGCGCACCGGCAGAATCACCTCGTCGACGCCCAGGCTGCCGGTGCCGACGCCCAGTGTCTCGTCGACCTTGCCGATCTGGGTGACGTTTTCCGGCACGATGCGCACGCCGGAAAAGGCATCGAGCGCGCCCAGCGGATCAGTACCGTTGCCGATCAATGGTTCAATCGGCGCAAAGGCGTTGGCGGCAAGCAGATTGCCGGGATTGGGGCCGGTGACGACGAAACGCGCGGCCTCGCGCACGGCCGCCAGCGCTTCGGTCGAATCGAAGGCGACGGCCTGGCTGAGCGGCGTGCCCGTCATCGGGAAGTCGCGCGTTCTGAGGGCGATTTCCCCTTCCACCTCGGCGTCGTAGATGGTGCCGACGCCCCCCGTGGCGGGCAAATCGTCATTGCCCGAATAGAGCGCCAGCGGATTGAAGGACGGGGCGCTGTCAGCCAGCGCACCGGTCGACAGCGCCAGCGAGGCGATGATGCGGGCAAAGGGGCGAAGGCGCACCCGGTCCATATCCCCGTCCCGCGTCACGGTGGAAATCTCGATCACGCGGCGCGCCGAAACCGGCTCGACGACGCGGCGCCAGCGGTCGCCCTTGGCAATGGAGCCGTCCGGTGTGGTGACGACCTCGAAGGTCGCACCGGCCTCGCCATCGGGCGGCACGGCAAAATTGGGCTGGCCATCGACGGCGGCATAAAGCGCCCCGATCATCATCGCCGAGGCAATGGAGCCGGTGGCGACGGTTCCGGCCAGCCAGCGCAGGCTGACGCGCCGGCGCTCGACTGCGCGCTTTCTCTTGCGGCCATAGACGAGCGGCGGCATCTCGGATGCCCCCGCACCGCGCAGGCGTGCCGCCCTGGAAGCTTCGCCCTTGCGCTTGTGGGGGGCTTCTTTTGCAGGCGCCGTTGCATCGGCTGCGGCCGTGGCATCCTCGCCAGGATCGGGCGTTTGGGTGTCACTCATCGGGCGTCGCTTCTCGTTGTGCGGTGCGCAGAGGGGATTCTCGAGCCCTTTGGGGCGAAACCCATTGCACGAGGCCCAGGAAAAGGCCTCAAGCACTGCATTTGATGCAGATTGGCTGTCCCGGCAAAATGAGTCAACTTCATGATCTGTGGGGATTTTTACCGCCAAAAAGCCCGCTTTCCCGGGGGTTTTGCCGGGCAAGGAAACGGGCCCGGGAAAAAACCGACGAAAAATCGAAAATCGGGTGTTGACAGGTGAAAAGGGGCGGGCCTATAAACCGCCCACAACGAGGGCGGCACCGCCGCTGGCGACAACGGCTTGCGCTCTCGCTTCCAGAAACGGCGGTTTCATTCGCCTGGTTCCCAGGTGAGGCGCTTCTGTCTCTGTGATCGGTGATCCGATCGGTTCTTTGACAACTGAATACGAAGAAAGAGAAACGCAGACGGCGAAGTCCTTGCGGACTGCGAAAGCAGTCAAAGAGACTTCGGCCAAGACGCGTTTGAGGTAAATATACCTCGTCAAACGTGATCGATTAGCCGGAACAAACTCATCAAACTTGAGAGTTTGATCCTGGCTCAGAACGAACGCTGGCGGCAGGCTTAACACATGCAAGTCGAACGCACCGCAAGGTGAGTGGCAGACGGGTGAGTAACACGT
>JAGRKQ010000262.1:0-134 GCA_020442235.1 Hyphomicrobiaceae bacterium
GGCGACCAGCAGCAGAAGGTGGGCTCGCTTTCCGGCGGCCAGCGCAACCGCGTCCACCTCGCCAAGATCCTGAAGTCGGGCGCCAACGTCCTTCTGCTCGACGAGCCGACCAACGATCTCGACACCGAGACGCT
>JAGRKQ010000262.1:261-678 GCA_020442235.1 Hyphomicrobiaceae bacterium
GAGGGCAACTTCGAGGATTACGAGAAGGACAAGATCCGCCGCCTCGGCCCGGAATCGGTCAATCCCAAGCGCGTCACCTACAAGCGGCTGACGCGCTGATCCGGGGGCTTGATGTGATCCGGCGCGATGATGACACCTTTCGTCACGCGCGCCGGGTTGCAAGCGGGAGGCAAAGCGGGCCACCATCTGACCAACGTACGAACCGATCTGGGGAGTCGACGCGATGCTTCGTCCGCTTGTTCTTGCCGTTCTCTTCGCACTGGCCCTTCCGGCCGTTGCCAGCGCCCAGCTGCTGACGTCCGAAGATCCCGAATACATCGCGCAGGTGCTGCGCGAGCAGGGGCAGGTGGCGCGCGTGACGACGGACAGCGTCGGCGATCCGATGATCGAGACCTCGGTCAACGGCATCGACTACCG
>JAGRKQ010000262.1:730-2922 GCA_020442235.1 Hyphomicrobiaceae bacterium
TGGCGCACCCGCCCCGGCGGCTTCGATGTCAACGACGCCAACCGCTGGAATGCACGCGGGCGCTACACCAAGGTCTATCGCGACAGCGACGGCGATGCGGCCATCGAGATGGACATCTATCTCGGCGATGGCGGCATCACCACGCAGACCTTCCTGCGTTATCTGGCCTTGTGGAACAACGACGTGGAGCAACTGGCCGCCTTCGTTGAAACCGGTCGCTTCTGAAGGTTGATGCTCTCTTAAGGCGTTGGCGCGCGGTTATCTCGACTGCGCGTCAAACTCGCCTCGATTGCGCGGCGAATGTGATTTGAATCCTCCCGCGCCGCTTGGCTCTTTGCTAAAATCCACCGTCTATCGTCCTGTCACCATCCGCTTCTGGAGACGACAGGATGATGCACGCGGTAGAAACCGAACTGGTGAACTTCAAGCGCCTTGCCGACGACAAGTCGATCGAGCAGCGCAACGACCTGATCGGCCATGTCGCCGATCTTTATCTTCTGACGGTGGAGCGCTGCCCGTCCGAACTCGTCGCAACCTATGACGATGTTCTGATCCGGCTCGCCGATCTCGTCGAAACGGCCACCCTCAAGGTGGTTTCCGAAAAGATCGCCACCCACGACAAGGCGCCGAAGGGCTTCTTGCGCCGGCTGGCGGTGGATGACATCGAGGTCGCGCGCCCGGTCATCCGCAATGCCGTCGACCTTGCTGTCGACGACCTCATTTCCATCGCCCGGCTGGGGTCCAAGCCGCATCTTCTGGAGCTGGCCGACCGCAAGGCGCTGCCGGTGGAGGTGACCGACATCGTCGTTGAAGAGGGCGACGTGGAGGTTCATCACCGCGTCTGCGCCAATGAAAGCGCGCAATTCTCCGAGCGGGGATTTCGCACGCTTCTCGATTCCAGCCTCACCGACGAGGTGCTTCAGGAGCGTCTTTCCACACGCCGCGACCTGCCGGCGGCCATCGTCACGGCGTTGGTCGAGGAAGCGTCGGAAGCGGTCAGAAGGAAGCTGAAGAGCCGCGGTTTCGAGCCGGCCGAGCGCAGCCTGGGCGAAGCCAAGGCGATCGTTGCCGAACGGCTCAGCGCCGATCCCTGGCTGCAGCGCTACGATTTCGATTCTGCCGCGCGCTTGGTCGGTCTGCGGGCACGCGCGGAACGGCTGACGGAGCCGATGATCCTCGACTATCTGCGTGGCGGGCAGTTCGCGGAAGGCGTGGCGGCTCTTGCGATCATGGCCGAAATTCCCATGGAAGCCGTCCGGCACTGGTCCATGCGCAGCGATCCCAAGCCCTTTCTTTATGTCTGCCGGGCGCTGGACTTCGGCAAGGCGACGGTGGCGGCGCTTCTGGAAGCCGGGCCGTGGCTGCGCAAGCTCGACCGGCAGGGTCGTTCCGATGCGCTTCAGGCCTATGAGCTTCTCGATCCTGCCCTGTCGCGGCGCATCATCGAACAGTTGTCTGGTTCGGGCGCATAGCGCTCCTCACGTCCAGCGATCTGCATGGGAAGCGGGCCGGTTCGACCGGCCCGTTTTTCGTTGCTGGGGCTGCTCCCGGTGCCTCTTGCGCATAATTCTCTTCACGTATAAAGATATTTTTATATCTTACGAGGGCGTCGTGGCCACACTCGACATCGTTCTTTCCGGTCTCAAGGCGGCTGCGGAGCCGACGCGGCTGCGCATTCTGCGCCTGCTCGCGCTGGGCCAGCTGTCGGTCAAGGACCTGACGGCGATCCTCGGGCAGAGCCAGCCGCGCATCTCCCGGCATCTGAAGATGCTGACGGAGGCAGGGCTGGTCGCCCGCTTTCCGGAAGGGGCCTGGGTCTACTACCAGCTTTCCGATGCGCCGGGTGCACGGGCGCTGACGGCGCCGCTTCTGGCCGCCCTGGACGATGACGATGCGGTGATCCACCGCGATGCCGACCGGCGCCAGGCGGTTCTGGCGGCCAATGCCGAGGCCGCGCAGGCCTATTTTGCCCGCCATGCCGGCGACTGGGACCGCATGCGCTCGCTCGGGGTCACCGACAGGATGGTGGAAACCGCGCTGGTCGAGACGGTGCAGCGCGTCATGACCGGGCACCGGGCGGAAGCGCTGCTCGACATCGGCACCGGCACGGGCCGCATCCTGGAGCTTCTGGCGGATCGATTTGCCCGCCTTGTCGGGCTCGACGCCAGCCATGACATGCTCAAGGTGGCGCG
>JAGRKQ010000262.1:2997-5316 GCA_020442235.1 Hyphomicrobiaceae bacterium
TGCATCAGGTGCTGCATTTTCTCGACGACCCCCTGTCGGCGATCCGCGAGGCGGCGCGGGTTCTGGAGCCGGGCGGTGCGCTGGTCGTTGTCGATCTTGCTCCGCACGGGCAGGAGGTGCTGCGCGACAAGCATCAGCACCGCCGGCTCGGATTTTCCGATGAAACCATGGGTGAGTGGCTGCGCATCGCCGGGCTGACCCCGTGCGGGATCAGCCCCGTCGCCGCCGACGGGCTTGAAGTGCGGCTGTGGGCGGCGCGCGATCCGCGCATCGCGCTGGCCGGCCCCGCCGCGTCCCTTTCAGGAGTTCTTTGATCATGGCTTCGCAGCCGATCCGCGTATCCTTCGAATTCTTCCCGCCCAAGACGGCGAAGATGGAGGAAAGCCTGTGGACCTCGATCCGGCGGCTGGAACCGCTGGCGCCGGATTTCGTCTCCGTCACCTATGGGGCGGGCGGGTCGACGCGCGAGCGCACGCACCAGACCGTGGCGCGGCTCGTCAAGGAAACGCGGCTGAAGCCGGCGGCGCATCTGACCTGCGTGGCGGCCAGCCGCGAGGAGATCGACGCCGTGGTTGCCTCCTACCGCGAGGCGGGCGTGCATCACATCGTTGCCTTGCGGGGCGATCCGCCGGAAGGCGTCGGCACGCAGTATGAAGCCCATCCGCAGGGCTATCAGCGCACCGAGGATCTTGTCGGCGCGATTGCGTCAGCCGGCGATTTCGAGGTCTCCGTTTCCGGTTATCCCGAACGCCATCCGGAAAGCCCGGACTGGGCGCATGAGATCGACACGCTGAAACGCAAGGTCGATGCGGGCGCGACGCGCGCCATCACCCAGTTCTTCTTCGACAACAATCTCTTCGAGGCCTATCTGGAGCGCGTGCGCGCGGCCGGCATCACCATCCCGATCGTGCCGGGCATCGTGCCGGTGCATTCCTTCAAGGCGGTTTCCGGCTTTGCCGGTCGTTGTGGCACCTCCATTCCCTATGCCCTTGCGCGCCGTTTCGAGGGACTGGAAAACGATGCCAAGACGCATGAACTCGTGGCCGCGGCCGTCGCGGCCGAGCAGGTCGACGACCTGGTCGCGCGGGGCATTTCCGACTTCCATTTCTACACGATGAACCGGGCCGATCTCGTTTATGCGATCTGCCATCTTCTCGGCCTTCGCCCCGACGCGGCGGCGGCCTGACCGGCCAGACACTTCCATCGGAGCCATTCCATGACCGCGCCGCGCAACGACGCCGCCCGTGCCCTTCATGCCCTTGCCGAGCGCCGCATTCTGGTTCTCGACGGGGCGATGGGCACCATGATCCAGCGCCTCAAGCTGAGCGAGGCGGATTACCGCGGCCCGCGCTTTGCCGACTGGCATCACGATCTCAAGGGCAACAACGACCTTCTGAGCCTGACGAAGCCGGAGGCGATCCGCGACATACACCTGGCCTATTTCGAGGCGGGTGCCGACATCGTGGAGACCAACACCTTCTCCTCAACCACCATCGCCCAGGCCGATTACGGCATGGAAGCGCTGGCGCGCGAAATGAACGTCGAAAGCGCCCGCCTTGCGCGGCAGGCAGCTGCAATGGCCGAGGCGGCAACGCCGGGCCGGCGCTGTTTCGTCGCCGGCGCGCTGGGGCCCACCAACCGCACCCTGTCCATTTCGCCGGACGTCAACAATCCCGGCTTCCGGGCGGTCAGTTTCGACCAGATGCGCGCCGCCTATCGCGAGGCCGCCGAAGGGCTGATCGAGGGCGGGTCGGATCTTCTTCTCGTGGAGACGATCTTCGACACGCTCAATGCCAAGGCGGCGGTCTTTGCCATCGAGGAAGCCTTCGAGGCGACGGGCACCCGCCTGCCGGTGATGATCTCCGGTACGATCACCGATCTTTCCGGCCGCACGCTTTCCGGCCAGACGCCGGCCGCTTTCTGGAACTCGCTCGCCCATGCCGCGCCGCTCTCCATCGGGCTCAACTGCGCGCTCGGCGCCAAGGAGATGCGGGCCCACATCGCGGAGCTGTCGAAGATCGCCGACACGCTGGTCTGCGCCTATCCGAATGCCGGGCTTCCGAACGAGTTCGGCGAGTATGACGAAAGCCCCGAGGCGATGGCCGGGCTCGTCGGCGAATTCGCCGCCTCCGGCCTCGTCAACATTGTCGGCGGCTGCTGCGGCACGACGCCCGACCACATCCGCGCCATAGCCGAAGCGGTGAAGGACAAGGCACCGCGCAGGCTGCCCACGATCGAAAAGCGACTGCGGCTTTCGGGGCTCGAACCCTTCGAGCTTTCGCCGCAGATCCGCTTCGTCAATGTCGGCGAGCGCACCAA
>JAGRKQ010000263.1 GCA_020442235.1 Hyphomicrobiaceae bacterium
TTGGCATAGGGCGGGCCGTCATGCAGCACGTAGAGCGGGCGGCCCTTCGACTGCGCGCGCAGGCGCTTGTAGATCTCCAGCCGGTCCCAGCGCTCAATGATTTCCGGCTCCTTCTTCGGCAGGCCGGCGCGCATCGGAAAATCCGTCTGCGGCAGGAACAGCGTCTGAGAGTAGTCGAATTCTTCGGACATCGAAACGCTCTTGGGCTCGATTGGACATCGGCGTGCAGCAGGGAAACGGCACGCATCGGCGCGCCCTTCTAGCAACCGTGCGCCTGCGAATAAAGCATCCGTTGCGCGCGTCACACTTCGGGAATGGAGAGGCCCAGCGACAGGTCGAGCGGGCTCAGCGGCCGGGCGGCGGCCAGAACGGCGTTGGCCTCGGCGACATCCTGGCCCATGCGGGCAACCAGCGCCTCAGCGCTGTCGAACTTTTCCTCGCCGCGCAGGAAGGCGTGAAACACCACATCCAGCGTGTGGCCGTAAAGATCGCCGGAAAAATCCATCAGATAGACTTCGAGCAGCGGCGGCTTGTCGCCGAAGGTCGGGCGGCGGCCATAGCTGGCCGCGCCGCGATAGACCGTGCCGTCCAGGCAAACGGAAACGGCGTAAATGCCGTGGCGCAGGCCGCAGTTTTCCGGCAGTTCGATGTTGGCGGTGGGGAAGCCGAGCGTGCGCCCGCGCTTTTCACCATGCACCACAGGGCCCTCGATAAACCAGCGATAGCCGAGAAGGCCGGCCGCCCCTGTAACGTCGCCGTCCTTCAGCATCATGCGAATGCGTGACGAGGACACCACCGCCCTATCCTCGCCGGAAAAGGGCGCGACGGGCGCGACGGCAAAGCCGTATTCATGCCCAAGCCTGCGCAACAGGGATGCATCTCCGGCGCGCTTTGCGCCGAAACGGAAGCCGGCGCCGACCACCACCCCTTTCGGGCGCAACCGCGCCGCCAGCACGCTGACGACGAAATCTTCCGGGCTGAGACCGGCAAGCCCCGCATCGAAGCGCTCGATCACCACACCGGCAAGACCCAGCGCGGACACGACGCGCGCCTTGACCGGCGGCGGCGTCAGGATGAAGAGGTCGGGCTCGAGACCGAGCACGATGCGTGGATGCGGTTCGAAGGTGAGCAGCGCCACCGGGCGCCCGTCGGGTTCGGCCAGCGCTTCGGCCTCGGCCAGAACCGCCTGATGGCCGCGATGAACACCGTCGAAATTGCCGATTGCGACCACCGCGCCGCGCAGGAATCCGGGCACAGACTGACCAGCCTCGATCAACTGGTCATGGAGGCTGTCACCCCCGACGCTCTGGTCCATTTGAGACGCTTTCTCGCGCGGCACCGCATCGACAGATTGAAACCGGTTGCAGAATGCAAGCAACCGCCAAATAAGTCAATGTTTAGCGGATGATCGCCGTTCATACCGCGATGGCGATTTCCTTGGACGGAACCATGACGATGGCCTCGCCATCGAGCACGACGCGTCCGTCGACCATGCAGGTCGAAATGAGGCGGACGCGGTTGCGGCCCGGCATCAGTTCAGCGACCTCGACCACAACCTCGACGACATCGCCAATATGGACCGGTGCCTTGAAGTTGAGGGTCTGCGAAATATAGACCGCGCCGGGGCCGGGCAGGCGGGTGCCGAGAACCGCCGAAATCAGGCTGGCCGTATAAAGGCCATGCGCGATGCGCGAGCGGAAGGGCGTGCGGGCGGCGAAGTGCTCCGACAGGTGAATCGGGTTGCGATCGCCCGACACTTCGGCGAAGCCGACCACGTCCGAAGACAGGACCGTCTTCAGATATGTTTCGCGCTGGCCCACGCTCAGATCTTCAAAGTAGTGGGTCTTGAGTTCCAACACGACAGAACCTCATCCGATTGAGTCAAAAGGGTTTTGCCTTATTTCGGCGTGCCTCCAATGTGGGGGCGCGGGCTGTCACATGAAACCCGGACCTTGGTCGCAGACCATATGCCGCAGTTAACCTTGGGGTAACCCTGATGTGTCGCAAGGGAAGCAAAGCGCCGCGATTAACTGAACTTTCAGCGCCTGCGCCGTATTGACGACATGGGATGGCGCTGACCGGCAACGGATCCGAGCGTCGAAGTGGGGACCGGGCGCGCACCGCCCGATGGAAAGTTTGGAGTGTACGATGGCTGTGGATACCTCGATCCCGGTTCTTGTGGTGGACGACTACAAGACGATGATCCGTATCATTCGCAATCTTCTGAAGCAGCTCGGCTTCAATGACGTCGACGAAGCCAAGGACGGCGCCGAAGCTCTCGAGCAGATGAAGAAGCGCAAATACGGTCTTGTCATCTCCGATTGGAACATGGAGCCGATGACGGGCTACGAACTGCTGCGCGCAGTGCGTTGCGACGAATCGCTTCAGCGCACCCCCTTCATCATGATCACCGCCGAATCGAAGACGGAAAACGTCATCGCGGCGAAGAAGGCGGGCGTGAACAACTACATCGTCAAGCCGTTCAACGCGGCGACGCTCAAGGCCAAGATCGAAGCCGTCTTCGGCGACTGATCGACCGCAAAGCCCGAACGGTTGCCTCTCGCCGGCAGGCCTCTGCCGGCGCCGGAACCGGCGTGCAACGGAGGGTGCCATGAGCCCGCAGAAGACCCAGTTTGCCCGCTCGCAGGCGGACATGATCCTCAGCCGGTTGAAGAAGCCGGCCGGCAGCGCCGCCGTGCGTGAGGTTGTCGAACTCGTCGAGTCCCTGACCGGCGAAGTCGAGAATGCGCTGCGCCATGTCGACGAGGAAATCGCCGGCGAACTCGGCGGCATTGCCGGCGACATCCGGGCGATGCGCGAGGAACTGGCCGCTCTCAGTGCCGAGGCGCATGACGGGCGTATTCCGGAAGCCGGTGAGGAGCTCACCGAAGTCGCCCGCGAAACCGAAGCGGCGACCAACACGATCATGGCCGCCGCCGAAACGATCCTGTCTTTGGAAGAAGCCGCCGACAGCGCCTATCGCGAGAAGGTGGAAGCCCAGGTCATGGAAATCTTCCAGGCCTGCTCCTTCCAGGACATCACCGGCCAGCGCA
This sequence comes from Hyphomicrobiaceae bacterium, assembly GCA_020442235.1. GTDB lineage: Bacteria > Pseudomonadota > Alphaproteobacteria > Rhizobiales > MH13 > JAGRKQ01. Next base: position 3,054 of record JAGRKQ010000263.1, read on the forward strand.
TCACCAAGGTGGTGACGACGCTGAGCGCCGTGGAAGAGCGCATCGCCGCGCTGCTCGACGCCATCGCCAAGGGAAATCCCCTGCCCCAGGCCCGGCGCATCGAGAAGGATCCGCTGCTCAACGGCCCGCATATCGGCGGACCGGAAGTCAGTCAGGACGACATCGACGCCCTGTTCGACTGAGCGTTCCCGGAAAAGATCACCAGACAAGCCGCGCGAGGAAACCGCGCGGCTTCAGTTTTTTCTCGGTCAGAAAAGCCGCCACCTTCCCCGGATCGGGGGCCTCTGGCGCGCCGAAGAGGCCGGCATGGATGCCGCCGGTCACGAACAGCGCCTGAAGCCCGTGTTCGGCCGCGCCGGCAAGGTCGGTCATGGCCGAGTCCCCCAGCGCCAGCGTGGCCCCGGGCGCCGTTCCGAGCGCCTGGAGCGCGGCGTCATAGATCGCCTTGTGCGGCTTTCCGAGCTGGGTGACCGTTCCGCCATGTTCCTCGTAGCGCCGCGCCAGGGCGCCGGCACAGAAGATGAGGCGCTCGCCGCGCTCGACCACGAGGTCGGGATTGGCGCAGAGCATGGGAAGGCCGCGCGCCGCCAGCGCCTTCAGCCGGGCATCGTAATCTTCGGGCGTTTCGCGCGTGTCGTCGTGAAGCCCGGTGCAGACGACGAGCGCGCCGTCATCGTCGCCGACGCGGTGGATATCGAGCCCGTCGAGAAGCGGCATGTCGCGCGGGGCGCCGATGTGCACGATCTTCGCCCCCGGATGATCGCGTTCCAGTCCGGCCCGCGTCAGATCGCCCGAGGTGACGATCCCGTCATAGGCCGTGCCCGGCACGCCGAGCGCGGCGAGCCGTTCGGCCACGGTCCCCGCCGGCACCGGGGCATTGGAGACGAGAACCACCCTCAGGCCTTGCGCACGGGCCCGCTGAAGCGCCGCGACAGCCCCCGGCCAGGCCGCCTCGCCATTGTGGAGGACACCCCAGATGTCACAGAACAGCCCCTCGATGCCTTCAAGAGCGGCAGAGAGACCGGAGAGCGGCGGAACGGCGGTCATGATTGTCCTTCGGCCTGAACGCGCCGGGCAAAAGCCTCAGGCAACGCGCGAACGGCCGCGGCGCGGTCCCTCTCCCGCACCCGGCGTTGCCGGTCTCGGGCCTTCCGAGCGTGGCTGGGCAACGGTGCGCGGCTGTTGCGAAACCGGCGGTGTTGGCGTCTTGCGCGGCGCCGGTCTTGCCGGTTCTTCGGCGACGCTTTCTCCGGCCGGATCGGGGTCGGAACGCACCGCGCGCGGGGCGGCAAAGAGATAGCCCTGACCGAGCCTGGGATTGCAGTCGAGGATGTCGACGATCTCGGCCTCTGTGGAGACCTCGTCGGCGATCAGTTCCATGCCGTGACGGGCGAGAAGATCGGCAAGATCCTCGGGGTGAATGTCGCTCTGGGTGTAACCCGGCCGCCCCAGAAGAAGCCCCGCCGGCACCTTGGCATAGCGCACGCCGTAACGGGCCAGTTCCAGAAGGCCGGGCCCGACGGAGGTCACCTGATCGACGGAAAAGCGGAAGCCGAGATCGGAGACCGCGCCCAGCATCTCGTGATCGACCGGCGTCATTTCGGAAAGATCGGCCTGGCGGAATTCGACGAGGAAATGACCGGCAAGATCGGGATGGTCGGCAGCGATCGCCTTCCAGGCATCGCAGAAGCCTTCATCCAGCAGCGAGGACAGATGCGCGTTGACGAAGACCAGAATGTCGGGATTGCGCACCAGAAGACGGCGGGCAACGCGCGCGGCCCGGATCAGGACATGGCGGTCGAAATCGGCGATGACGCCGGCGGCCTGGGCGGCGGGTGTCGCCTCGCGCGCTTCCAGCGCCCGGCCCTGTTCCAGTTCAAGGCGGGCAAAGACCTCATAGCCCTTCACCCGGCGCTGCGGCAGGGTCACGACCGGCTGCAAGGCAATCTCGATGCGGTCGGCCTTCACCGAGGCGCGCACGGAGCCCAGAAGCCGCTCGGTGAGGGTGTCGGAGCGCTGCTGCGCGGCAGGATCGCTACCCGCGTCGACGGTGTCCCTGGCGTTCACGGGCGCGGCAAGAGCCGGTGCGGAGGCGGGATAGGCCGAAGCCGCCATCGAACGCGGTGCGTTTTCCAGGACGTCGACCCGCTGGTCGACATCGGCGATGACTTCGCTCACCTGCTGGATGAGCGCGCCCATGGCATCAAGATCGGCGCCCATCGGGCTGACGGCGGCAAGAATGCACTTTTGCGTCTCCTGCTCGCCTTCCAGAAGCCGCGCCTTCAGCATGTCGGAATCGGTCTCAAGACCGCGCAGGCGCTCTTCCAGCGCCAGGATGGCCGAGGCGATCTTCCTGCGGTCCTGCCGGCGCGCACCCGCCTGTTCCAGAAGCCCCAGAAGCAGGAACAGGGTCACACCGGCAAGACCGGCCTCCAGCGGCGTCGCATAGCCAAGGCGCCAGGAAATCGCGCCCGCCGATCCTGCGATGAGGAGCATGGCGAGGCCGGTCAGAAACGGGGTCGGCTGCATTGCGGGATCGAATCGCTCAAGGGACGGGGACACTGGCGCGCACTATGACCGATTTGCGGAAAAAGCTGCAAACGCCCCTCCCCGCCCCATCCGGCTGCGCAGTCTTGCGTGTTGACAGAATACCGGCCGTGACGATCTTACCCCGCATAGCGACCGGGCCCGTCCCGGCCTGAACGCTCACAGGGACCGCATCGCATGTATACGCTGAAGGTTGAGGGCATGACCTGCCAGGGCTGCGCCCGCTCGGTCGAACGGGTTGTCGGCGCGCTGAAGCCCTGCGCGGCCGTTTCGGTCGCTCTTGAAGAGGGGCTCGTCTCCATCGAGGACAGCATCGCCCGGGACGCGGCGGCAGAAG
>JAGRKQ010000264.1 GCA_020442235.1 Hyphomicrobiaceae bacterium
GACACGGTGTAGAAGCCGTTGTCGCGCCCGTCGGTCTCGGCGAAGATGCGGTTCGAGATCACCTTGCGGAAGACATAGAGGCGGCGCTCGTAGTCATCTTCGTCGGAAATGCCCTGCGGCCGGTTGACGAAGACCTGGCGGTGCACGGGCTCGGATTCGGCAATGTGCGGCGCCTTCGACAGCGAGGAGTTGTCGACCGGCACGTCGCGGAAGCCGAGCACGTTGAGCCCTTCGGCGGCCGCGACCTGGACGATCAGTTCCTCGATATGGGCGCGCAATTGCGCGTCGGCGGGCATGAACAAATGGCCGACGGCGTACTGGCCGGGGGCGGGCAGTTCGACGCCCTGGGCCGCCATTTCCTCGCGGAACAGGCGGTCGGGGATCTGTACCAGAATGCCCGCGCCATCGCCCATCAGCGGGTCGGCGCCCACGGCGCCGCGATGGGTGAGGTTGTTGAGCATGAACAGGCCGTCGCGGACGATCTGGTGCGACTTGACGCCCTTCATGTTGGCGATGAAGCCGACGCCGCAGGCATCGTGTTCGTTCTTCGGGTCGTAGAGGCCAACCGGACCTTTGGGCGCGGGACGAGCCGTCGTGCGCTTCGCCGGACCCATGTCCGGCAAGGCCGCGTTGCTCTCAATCTGTGCGCCTAGGTCCTTCATGACCTGCTCCTTCTTGCCACTGGCCGGGGGCAGCATGATCGCCGGGCCGCTGATCTGCGGCTCGGGCGTTCATCCCCGCGGCGGTCCTGGAGGTCCGCCCGACGATTGCGCAGTTTGCGCCAAACTGCGCCCCCCGCAAGCCATTCGTTAGCACGTGCAGCAGGACGCGTCATAAACGTCGGATGGTAGGACAGTGATCCTGTCCTATTTCCGATCAGACATTGCCAGATTACCGGAGCCTTAACAAGGGCCGCGCCCCGGCGAAAACCCTTATACGACCGTTCCTTACCGTAAAGTCTAATGCGTATGGACGATCCGTGCGCGATGTGCGGCCCGCAATGACGGAAGATGACACCGCACTCACGCGGCAGTGAAAAGCCGCGACAGGCGTATCGCCACAACGTCATTTCCCATTGATCCGGCTTCCTGACAGCTTTTGTCCACCGGGCAACGACCCGGACGCCCGAAAAACAAAGGGCGCCAGAGACAGGTCAAACCACGAAAGATGAGGTTCCCATCATGACCATCACGACCCGCCGCGCGGCCTCCACCGCCATTCTCGCCGGTGCCGTTGCAACCGCCGCCGCCGCTCTTGCCGCCGTGCCGACCCCGGCCAGCGCCCAGGCACAGGAACGCTGCTACGGCATCGCCCTTGCCGGGGCCAATGACTGCGGCGGTCATGGCAATGCCACCTGTGCCGGCACCTCCACCGTCGATTACCAGGGCAATGCCTGGAAGCTCGTCGAGGCCGGCACCTGCGTGCAGTATGGTTCCGAGACCGACATGACCAATGCGTTCTATCTGCCCGAGGGCCGCATGGGCTCGCTCGAGCCGCTGGAGCGCGATCTGCCGCAGGGCTGATCCGCCCCGCTCTTGCAACCGGCGTGCGGCCCGCTCCCCTGGCCAAGTCCTCCCCGCTGACCCGGCGGGCCGCGCGCCACTCCTTGCGTCACAACGCACAAGCCTCCTCGACGCAAACACCCCCAGCCGACCGGGATCTGCCATGTCCGATGCCTTGCACAGCGCGCGCACCCGCGCCGCCCTTCCCCAGCGCGCCGGCGCCGGCTTCAAGCCGCTGCATGCCGAAGGGGTTTTCGACAGCGATCACGAGGTTTCCTGGTTCGAGATCCACCCTGAAAACTACATGGGCGAAGGCGGCCCGATGCTGGCGCTGCTGGAAACGCTGCGCGCGCGCTATCCCCTGTCCATTCATGGGGTGGGACTGTCCATCGGCGGCGCGCGCGATCTCGACCGCGCGCATCTCAAGCGTCTTCGCGGCCTCATCGACCGCTTCCAGCCGGGGCTCTTTTCCGAGCATCTGGCCTGGTCGACGCATGAGGATGCCTATTTCAACGACCTCCTGCCCTTGCCCTATACGCGCCAGACGCTTGAGCGCGTGTGCGATCACATCGACGAGACGCAGGAGGCGCTCGGGCGGCGGATGCTGCTGGAAAATCCCTCCACCTATGTGATCTTCGAGACCTCCGAGATGGAGGAAACGGAATTTCTCGCCGAGATCGCCCGGCGGACCGGATGCGGGCTGCTGCTCGACGTCAACAATGTCTTCGTGTCGGCGACCAATCACGGCTGGTCGGCGGAAGATTATCTCGACCGCTTTCCGGTCGGTCTTGTCGGCGAGGTGCATCTGGCCGGCCACAAGGAAGTGACGCTTGCCGATGGCGCGCGGCTTCTGATCGACAGCCACGACCGCACCGTCAGCGATCCCGTCTGGGCGCTCTATGGCCGGCTTCTCGACCGCACCGGCCCGCTGCCGACGCTGATCGAATGGGATGCCGACGTGCCGCCTTTCTCGGTGCTCGCCGGCGAGGCGGCGGCCGCCAACCGTTTCCTGGAACGCGCCAGCGCCGAAGATCCGGCGCCGCTGCGCCTCGCTGCGGGGGGACGTCATGGCTGAACCGCTCGAACAGCGCTTTTCCAGCGCGCTTCTCGATCCGCGGGCAGCCATTCCCGCCGGCATCCGGCGCGCCGATGGCGGCGATCCGGCGTTCGCCTTTGCCGTCTATCGCAACAATGTCGCCGTCAGCCTGGTTGAGACGCTGGCCGCAGGCTTTCCGGCGGTGCGCGCGCTTCTGGGCGAGGCCCGGTTCAAGGCCGTGGCGCTCGACTTCGTGCGGCGCGAACCGCCGCGTTCGCCGGTGCTCCTGCGCTATGGCGCGACGTTTCCGCAGGCACTTGGCGCGCGGGAGGATCTTGCCGCCATTCCGTTCCTGGCTGATCTTGCCGCGCTCGAATGGGCGCGGATCGAAGCTCATCACGCCGCCGATGCCGCACCGGCCGCGATTGCCGATCTTGCCGTCCTCGGCGAGGCGGCGCTGGGTGCGGCACGGCTCACCCTTCATCCATCGGTGCGGCTGGTGCGCTCGCGCTTCCCGATCGTCACCATTCACGCCATCGAGACCGGTGGCATCGAGCGTCCCCGGCATCGCATCGACCTCGGCACCGGGCAGGACGCGCTCGTCGTCCGGCCGGGGATGCGCGTTGCCGTTCATCCCTTGAGCGAGGGGCTGGGCGCCTTTGTCGAGGCGCTCGTCTGGGGGGCGCCGCTCGGCGATGCGCTGGAAGCGGGCATCAATGAGGATGCCAGCTTCGACGCCTCCGGCGCCTTGCAGCTTGTGTTTTCCGCCGGTGCGGTCGAAGGCGTGGAACAGGGAGAACAAGACGCATGACTGCCATCCTGACCCGCCTTGGTCGCCTGCATGACACCGTTTTTGGTGCTTTCTCGAAGCTCTTCGATCACGGGCTTGGCGGCCTTCTCGCCCGCCTTGTCTTTGCCGGTGTGCTTCTCGTTTATTACTGGCATTCGGCGGGGCTGAAGGTCGAAGACGGCCTTTCGGGCTTCTTCAGCATCCGTCCGGCGGCCTATTTCCAGATCCTTCCCTCGGTGGTCGAGGCCTATGGCTACGATCCCTCGCAGGTGCCGTTCTTCCCCTGGGGGCTGATCGTCACCGCCGGCACCTATGCCGAATTCCTGCTGCCGCTTCTGGTGGTCGTCGGACTGTTCACCCGTCTTGCGGCGCTCGGCATGATCGGGTTCATTGCCGTCCAGTCCTTCGTCGACATCGCCTTCCATGGTGCGAACGAAGCCGCAGTCGGGGTCTGGTTCGACCGGCTGCCCGATGCCCTCATCTTTGACCAGCGTGCCTTCTGGGTGCTTCTGCTCGTCACCCTTGTCGCCAAGGGCGGGGGCTGGCTGTCGCTCGATCAGCTGGCGGGGCGCTTTTTGCCCAAGGCCCGGAAAGCAACCGCCGCCGGGGGATGACCTTTCCTCTCCTTTCGGATTTGATGGCCCCCGGTTGACGAGCCGGGGGCCTTTTTCGTGAATTTTGCAAGCGACAACTGGGCCGGCGCCAGCGCGAATGTGCTCGCGGCCCTCGGTGCTGCCAACGGCACGCTTCCCGCCTATGGCGCCGATCCGGTAACGGCACGGGCAAAAGCCCTTCTGGAAGAGGCTCTTGGCGGCTCGGCCGCCTTTGCCTTCGTGGCCACGGGGACGGCAGCCAATGCGCTTTGTCTTTCGCTTGCCGCACGCGCGGGCGGCGTCGTTCTTTGCCATGAAGGCGCGCACATCACCGTCGACGAAGGCGGCGCGCCGGAAGCTCTGTCGGGCGGATTGAAGCTTGTCACCATTGCCGGCAGGGCTGGAAAGATCGCCCCCGATGCGCTGGAAGAGGCCTTCGCGCGCTTTCCCAAGGGGGTCGTGCATCACGGCCGGGTGGTGGCGGTGTCGATCACCAACCTCACCGAACTTGGAACGCTCTACAGGCCAGGGGAGGTGCGGGCGCTGGCCGACATCGCGCACCGGCACGGCGCGCTTCTTCATTGCGACGGGGCGCGGCTTTTCAATGCGGCGGCCTCGGCCGGCGTTTCTCCCATCGCTCTGACGCGCGAGGCGGGCGTCGATCTTCTCTCCTTCGGCATGACCAAGTGTGGGGCTCTTTGTGCCGAAGTGGCGGTCGCCTTCGATCCGGCGCTCGGCGAGGATCTGGCTTTTGCCCAGAAGCGGATCGGCCAGCTCCTGTCCAAGCAGAGGCTTTATGCGGCGCAGGTCGCAGCCCTTCTGGAGGGCGGGCACGGGCAGGATCTTGCCGCCCGCGCCAACGGTCTTGCAGCCCGTCTTGGCGCGGGGCTTGTCGGGCTTGAGGGGACCCGCCTCATTGCGCCCGTCGAGGGCAACGAGGTTTTCATCGCCATGCCTAAGGAGATGGCGGCAAGGCTGGAGGAGGGCGGGGTGAAGTTCTACGACTGGCCGGTCTTTGCGCTTCAGCCCGAGGAGCGTCCCGGACCCGGCGAGCGGCTTTTACGCTTCGTCACCCATCATGCGCTCGGCACGGAGGATGTGGAGCGCCTTATTGCGCTTGCCGCCGGCTGACGCGCAGCCCGCTGATACACAACCGCT
>JAGRKQ010000265.1:0-1151 GCA_020442235.1 Hyphomicrobiaceae bacterium
CAGGCAGTTGTCGCCGATCTTGGCGCCGTTGAGGATGATCGCCCCCATGCCGACCAGCGTGTTCCGGCCGAGCGTGCAGCCGTGCAGGATCGCCCGGTGGCCGATGGTGCAGCCTTCACCGATGGTGAGCGGAAAGCCCATATCCGTGTGCATCATCACCATGTCCTGCACATTGGTGCGCGGCCCGATGTCGATCCACTCATTGTCGCCGCGCAGCACCGCACCGAACCAGACGCTCGCGCCGGGATGCAGCCGGACCTTGCCGATCACCTGCGCGCCGGGGGCGATGAAGACATCGTCGGGATCGATAATTTCCGGCCGGACGCCATCAAGTTCATAAAGGGGCATGCGCCGTCTCCTCCCAGAGTGTTGGGGGAAACCGGCCTCAGGCTCCGGCCATCGCCCCCATGAAGGCGAGAATGGCCTTTCCGGAGAGCATCGACCAGACCCCGGCGATGAAGAAGCTGGCAACGAGCCAGCCGACCGGGCGTCCGGTCAGAAGGCGGCCGCGCACCGCATTGCGCATGATGATGTAGGGCGCCACGAAAGCGGTGAAGACCAGCGAGACCAGCCAGGACAGGGGCGATTCCCGCCGCAGCTCGAACTTCGGCGGGGCATTGGTGATCATCTGGTAGGTCGACGACATGATCCCCGCGGCCACGAAGCCCCAGGCAACCGCATAAAGACCCTGATACACATCCAGCGACATTGTTTGACCCTGTGTCTCGTTCTGGAACAGCGCGCTCCCGATGGACACACACGTTGCAAGCGCCATACCGTTTCCTCATGACCGAATCGAGCCCGGCCCGCGCCGATATCGCCGATCTCCCCCCTGCTCACAGCGCTTTGCCGGCCTGGGTGTTTTCGCTGTTGACAGCCGGCCTCATCATCGCCGCCACCTGGGTTATCGGCGGCATGGCACTCAGGCAGGCAGGACTGATCGAAAGCGTGCGCCTCGACCGGCGCGTGACGCAGGCCGGTCCTTCCGAGGCCTATGTCGGCCCCTTGCATCTTTCGCTGCCGGCCGACGCCCTGCGTTACCAGTCTTCCGAGCGCGAAGGCCCGTCGGCGCGCGTCGATCTGGCGGTGCAATGGCCCGATCTTTCCGGCATCGACCCGACGACCCCCGATGCGCCGCTGGACCGGGTGAT
>JAGRKQ010000265.1:1259-3945 GCA_020442235.1 Hyphomicrobiaceae bacterium
GTGCGGCCGCTGAACCCGGATGCCGGTTATGGATCGGACAGCATCGTCTTCGATCCGAACGGGCAGCATCCCTTTGTCGCCCGCTGCACCGAGGCAACCGAAACCCTGCCGGCAGCCTGCCAGCGCGACATCAACCTGCCGAACGGAATTTCGATGGTCTACCGCTTCCGTCCGGCCCTGTTGTCACAGTGGCGGCGGCTGGACGATGCGCTGATCACCTTCCTCATCCGCCATACGGCGCACGAGACCAACTGAAGCATCAAGACGCCGGCAGGTGCGATCAGTCGAGATCGATGTCGAGGATCGCCATGGTGAAGTTGTAGTCGTCGTCCTCGTCCTTGTGGATGAGGCCGATGAATTCGTCTTCGATGTAGACCTCGACGGAATCGGCCTTGCGCGGCCGCGCGCGCACCTGAAGGCCGGGCGTGCGGAACAGGCGGGTGAGATAGGTCTCAAGCTTGGTGATTTCAGCAGCGTTCACGTCAAGGCCCCGGCTCTTGAAGGTTTCGGAGTGCGCGGGTCATGCGCACGAGTCGGCCCGTTCATAGCCCCTTCGCCGCAGCAAGGAAACCGCCCTCAGATCCCACCGCCATCGGAATGGGGATCGCGCAGCATCTGATCCATCGCCAGCGCCGGATCGGTGCACGGGGCCGCCCCGACGATGCGCGCCGGCACACCGGCAACCGTCATCCCGGCCGGCACATTGGCAAGAACGACAGAACCGGCGGCAACCCGCGAGCAGGCTTCCACACGGATGTTGCCCAGCACCTTGGCACCGGCGCCAATGAGCACGCCATGGGCGATCTTCGGGTGACGATCACCGTCGTCCTTGCCCGTGCCGCCAAGCGTAACGCCTTGAAGAATCGAAACTTCATCGTCGATGCGCGCGGTCTCGCCGACAACCACGCCGGTGCCGTGGTCGATGAAGACCCCGGCCCCGATGGGAACGCGCGGGTGGATATCAACCTGGAAAAGCTGGCTGGCCCGGCTTTGCAGCATCAGGGCCGCATCGCGCCGGCCGGCCTTGAACAGGGCATGGGCGAAGCGGTGGGTCTGAAGCGCCTGGAAGCCTTTGAAGTAGAGGAGCGGCTCAATGTAACGGTGGCAGACCGGATCGCGCTCGAACACGGCCGAGACGTCGGCGCGCAGCTTCTGGCTGATCGTCAGATCCAGCGCCAGCGCATCCTCGAACAGATGGATGAGCGTTTCCGCGGCAAGATCGCTGCCCCGTAGCCGGCCGGCGATGCGGTGCACCAGCGCCATTTCCAGGCTCGGCTGCGACAACACGATGGAATGGATGAGCGGCGCCAGAATCGGCTCCGAACGCACGATCCCATCGGCCTCCATGCGGATGCGCGACCACACCGGATCGACGCTTGCGATTGGCTGGGCGCTTCTGCTCGCTGTCCCTGACATGACGGTCCTTTCGTCATTCACCCAAGGATGGTTGCCCTGCTTCTTGCCGCTCGCAGAAACTCTGTGCGACAGGATGCGCGGACCTTGTGCCTATTTAGGGCAAGCCCGGCCGATTGACCAACGGCCATTTCAACGAAGGTAAAACGCCATGCACCGCATCGAGCATTCCGAGACCCGGATCATCGCCACGATCGAGGCGGGTATCGGCACATTGAGCGTTGCCAACGAGGCCAAGCGCAACGCAGTGACCCTGTCCATGTGGTCGGCGCTCGGCGACCTTGCCGCCAGCCTCGATGCCGACGACGCCGTGCGGGTGATCGTGCTTACCGGCGCCGGCAGCACCTTCGTCTCCGGCGCGGACATCTCCGAATTCGACACCGTGCGCGCCGATGGCGCCGGCGCCCGTGCCTATGAAGCGGAAAACGAACGCGCCTTCGCCGCGCTGCGCGGGGCGAAGAAGCCGACCATCGCCGCCATTCGCGGCCACTGCTTCGGCGGCGGGCTCGGGCTGGCGGCCTCCTGCGATCTGAGGATCGCCGAGGAAGGATCGAAATTCTGCCTGCCGGCCGCCAAGCTCGGCATCGGCTATCCGCCTGAAGCCATGGCCGACCTCGTGTCCATTCTCGGTGCCGCCAGCGCCAAGGACATCGCCTTCACCGCCCGCGTCTTCGAGGCAGGCGAAGCCTTCCGCCTTGGCTTTCTCGACCGGCTGGTGGAACCGGGCGGACTGGAAGCGGCCGCGAACGCTCTTGCCGGGGCGATGACCGCGCTTGCCCCGCTCAGCCAGCAGGCCGCCAAGGCCGCGATCAATGCAGCACGCGCCGATGCGCCGGAAAACGCCGCCGCCCTCGCCCGCCAGCGTGCCGATCTCTGCTTCGATTCGGCCGATTATGCCGAAGGCCGAGCCGCCTTTCTGGAAAAGCGACCGGCCCGGTTCACCGGCGCCTGATCCTCAAAGCGCGTGCCGGCCAAGAAAGTCGAGAACGCCGGCCTTGTAGACCTTGTCGCCGACGGCGACCATGTGATCGCGCCCGGTGATGTCGAGGAATTCGGCACCGGGGATGAGGGCGGCCAGTTCCTCGCCCGATCCGGCGACCTCGTCGCGCGAACCGACCGCGACCAGGACCGGCATCGCCAGCCGCCCGACATCTTCTGCGGAGAGCCTGGTGCGGCTGGACAGGATGCAGGTCGCCAGTGCCGCGCGATCCGAACCGGTCTGTTCGGCGAAGGCGCGGAAGGCCCGCCCGGTGCGGTGCTGGATGTCCTGAAG
>JAGRKQ010000266.1:0-923 GCA_020442235.1 Hyphomicrobiaceae bacterium
CCGGGAATCCAGAGCAGACTTTCAACAATCTCAAGCGCTTCTGGTTCCAGCGGATGCCGCCTGGATTCCCGCCTCAGGGGCGGGAATGACGCGGAGTTTGAAGTCTCCTCAGCGGTGCTTTTGGCCGTTCCGAGACGCACGCCCGGGGTCGCACGTTGAGCGAGTAGAGCGAGCGACGCGCAAGACTTGGGGCAACGAAGAAAGCGCAAGACTCAGGGCCACTCAAAACCCTGTCATCGAGGCTAGAGCGGTTCGCCCTGCATCAGTCGGGGCGGATCGCCGACAAAGCCCGCCGCTTCGTCGATGAAGACGCGCTTCAGCGCAGGAATCCGGTCGACAACCCCCAGCCCGAAGCTGCGCAGCGCCCGCAACGGGCCGATGTCGTTGGAAAAGAGCCGCGTCAGCACATCGCAGACGACGCCCATCTGCACCGTATCGAAGCGCCGGGCCTGCTGATAGCGCTCCAGCACCTGCGGCGAGCCGATGTCGAGCCCCAGCCGCGCCGCATCGACGATGGCTTCGGCGAGCGCCGCCGAATCGCGAAGCCCGAGATTGAGGCCCTGTCCGGCGACCGGGTGGATGCCGTGCGCGGCATCACCGGCCAGCGCAAAGCGATCGGAAATGAAACGCCGCGCCAGCATCAGCTGCAGCGGGAACATGCCACGCGCGCCGGCCAGCGACACGGTCCCGAGATGATGGCCGAAACGCCGCGTCAGCTCGGCCAGGAACATCGCATCGTCGAAACCGGTGATGCGCCGGGCCGTATCGGTCTTTTCCGCCCAGACGATGGACGAACGGTTGCGGGTGAGCGGCAGGATCGCAAACGGACCCGAGGGCAGGAAATGCTCCTCCGCCCGCCCGTTGTGCGGGCGTTCATGCGCCACCGTCGTGACGATGGCCGACTGCCCGTAGGACCAGGAAAC
>JAGRKQ010000266.1:1063-3593 GCA_020442235.1 Hyphomicrobiaceae bacterium
TCCGCGCCCGCCGCCACGGCGACCTTGCGCAACGCCGCCGTCATCGCCCCGTTCGGCACCATATGGGCAAAGGGTTCGCCGTCCCCGACCTTGCCGTCGAAGGTCAGGAACACCGGGCGCACCGGATCGTCGGTGCGGCTGTCGGTGACGATCATGTCGGTGATCGGCTGCGCCTCGGGCGCAATGTCCTTCCAGGCATCGAGCGCGGTGAACATGCGGATCGCCGCTGCCGCGATGGCCGAGGCACGGGTGTCGGTATCGACGGCCTCGACGGGGCGGGCATCGACGATGACGACCTTCATGCCCGGGCAGCTGCGCGCCAGCGCCGCCGCCAGCGCCATGCCGACATAGCCGCCCCCGGCAATCACGCAATCGACCGTCTCTGCGGTTTGGCCGCTCATGGCACATTCTCCCGTCATCGACCGGGGGTCCGTTCCCCCACGGCATGGTCCAGGGCGGCTTGACAGCCGGCCCGACACCCGAAAGACCTTATCGCGTCACGAGGCCTGGAACCAAACAGGAAAGGTGCGACATGTCCGCCGTTGCCGCTCTTTTGAAGATCCTGGAACTGGAAAAACTCGAAGAGAACCTGTTTCGCGGCATTTCGCCGTCGACCGGCTGGCAGCGCGTCTTCGGCGGCCAGGTGATCGGCCAGGCGCTGATGGCCGGCGCGCGCACGGTCGATCCCGAGCGCTGGATCCATTCCCTGCACGGCTATTTCATGCGCCCCGGCGACCCGACGATCCCGATTCTCTACGAGGTCGACCGCATCCGCGACGGGCGCTCCTTCACCACCCGCCGCGTCGTCGGCATCCAGCACGGCAAGGCGATCTTCTCCATGGCGATCTCCTTCCAGGTGGAAGAAGACGGACTGTCGCACCAGACGCCGATGCCCCTGGACGTGCCGGGCCCGGACCAGCTTCTGGGCGACAAGGAAATGAAAGCGACCTTCATGGAGGTCGCGCCCGAGCCGGTGCGCAAATACTGGGAGCGCGAACGGCCGATCGAAATCCGCCCGACCAGCCTCAAGCACTATGTCTCGCGCGAAAAGCTCGAACCGCGCCAGAACATCTGGATCCGCACCACCGAGCGGCTGCCCGACGATCCGCGCATCCATGCCTGCGTGCTCGCCTATGCCTCCGACATGAGCCTGCTCGACACCTCGCTCTTCCCGCATGGCCGCTCGGTCTTCGACAAGCGCATCCAGGCCGCCTCGCTCGACCACGCCATGTGGTTCCACCGCCCGTTCCGCGCCGATGACTGGCTGCTCTATGCCCAGGACACGCCCAACGCCTCGGGCGCGCGCGGCTTCACCCGCGGCGAAATCTTCACCCGCGACGGCACGCTGGTGGCCTCCTGTGCCCAGGAAGGACTCATCCGCCTGCGCAGCGAAGAAGCGTGACGCCGATCCGGAAGGCAGATGCGCGCCTGACCCGGCCGGTTCGTTAACAGCACTTCATGATTGCACAAGATTTATGCATATTGGGTCATCCGTGTCCGCCTAAAATATAGGCAGATACATCGATTCTTCATGTTGCACCGCACATCGCACGGCCGCGATTCCGCGTCTCCTCAATAAACCATTGATATAAAATGTTTTTTAGCTCTGCAAGGATTCTGGCACGGGTCTTGATTCCTGTCGGCTGGTGAAACGCGTCGGGCGGGCTGTCCGATGTCCACGCCACGCGGCCGGAATGACCCGGTCCGTCAGGCCAAACTCGAAACAGGGACGAGCGTAATGAAAATCGTCATGGCCATTATCAAGCCGTTCAAGCTGGATGAGGTGCGCGATGCTCTCACCGCGATCGGCGTTCAGGGGCTGACCGTTACGGAAGTGAAGGGGTATGGGCGCCAGAAGGGGCACACCGAAATCTATCGCGGCACCGAATATGCCGTGTCCTTCCTCCCGAAGCTGAAGATCGAAGTCGCCGTTGGCGCCGACATCACCGACAAGGTGGTGGAAGCCATCGCCGGAGCCGCCAAGACCGGCCAGATCGGCGACGGCAAGATCTTCGTCTATTCCATCGACCAGGCCATCCGCATTCGCACCGGCGAAGCGGACGGCGCTGCGCTCTGATCCTTATCGACACTTCAGGAGAACAATCCAATGTCCAAGCGTTTGATCACGGCGGGCGCGGCGCTGGGAGGCCTTGTGCTTCTCGGCCTGACGCCGGCCCTTGCTCAGGATGAGGCTGCGGCCACCATGCCGGCCGACCAGATCGCCTACATCTTCAACACGCTCAACTTCCTCATCGGCGGCTTCCTCGTCATGTGGATGGCGGCGGGCTTCGCCATGCTCGAAGCCGGCCTCGTGCGCACCAAGAACGTGTCGATGCAGTGCCTGAAGAACATCGCGCTCTACTCGATCGCGGGCATCATGTTCTGGGTCACCGGCTACAACCTCATGTATACCGGCGTTGACGGCGGCTTTATGGGCTCCTTCGGCCCCTACGCCTTCGACGCGGTCGGCGGCGATGCCCTCGACACCGGCTACTCGACGGCTTCCGACTGGTTCTTCCAGATGGTGTTC
>JAGRKQ010000267.1 GCA_020442235.1 Hyphomicrobiaceae bacterium
TTGGTCAGCGTGCCGCCGAGCCAGCGGTTGCTGATGTACGGCATGCCGCAGCGCTCAGCTTCCTGCTCCACGATCCGGCGGGCCTGCTTCTTCGTCCCGACGAACAGGACCTGCTCACCGGACGAGACCACCTCGCGCACCTTCTCGATGGCTTCATCGAGGGCGTGGACGGTCTTCGCCAGGTCGAGGATGTGGATGCCGTTGCGGGCGGTGAAGATGTACCGCCGCATGTGGGGGTTCCAGCGCCGCGTCTGGTGACCGAAGTGAACTCCGGCCTCCAGCATCTGGCGCATGCTGACGCCTGCAGACATAGCTACCTGTGCTCCTACTCCGACGCATAGATTTACCCGCGCTGGATTGCGAGGGCAGCACGCCGGCTCATCGCTCTCAGATCGTCCCGCGCGCACGAGGATTCCTCGCGGACGCGCAGACGATCATTATCGCAGCCGGATGGCGGTGTGCGCCAGTGTTTGGCGGTAGCGGTTCCGCCAGTCGCGCGTCTCGTCCGGATACTCTGCGCACATGGAAGAGCGCCACCTTGATGATCAATTCTTCCAGATCCTTGGGGCCTGGGCGCTGGTCATCACCGGGATTCTGTGTGTCGTCCTTGGCGTCTGGCCGGCTCCTGACCGTGAGGATGTTGGAGCGACCCTGTTCTTCTTGGCCCTCCTCTTGTGCCTCATGCTTCTCGGGACGGCAGCGGAATACTTGGGTCGACCGACGTACCGGCTTGAGGATGAGGCGCTCTTCCTCCGCAGGTACTTCATTGCCGATGCGGACGGCACCCGCCGGGGTTGGGCCACCCCGTATCTCGTGCCAAGCCTTCGTTGCGCCTATGCGACGATCGATCAGGTCACCCGACGCGACGATGGCTTCGTCCACCTCGTTTTCGCCGAGCCGGCTGGGTACGAGTCCAGCGTCGCGTTCCCCGTGTCCGCCGAGTTCTATGAGGCGCTTCGGGCTCGCATCGAGCGAGCTCGTCGGGGGTGAGCCAAACGGCAGGTGAGCGCGTTATCACTCTGCAACATGCTTCGGGAGTTCACGTGCAGTACGACGACTTCGAGGACCTCATCGTCTCCGTCGAGGGTGGCATCGGGCACTTCCGGTTGAACCGGCCGCAGAAGATGAACGCCCTCACCTCGACGACGTACCGGGAGGTCGTCGAGGTCGGCCGTCGCTTCCAGGCGGATCGAGACGTGCGCGTCGTCCTCTGCACGCACGAGGGGCGCGGGTTCTCCGCCGGGGCCGACATCAACGACCCGAGCCGCGAGGAACGCAATCAGCCGGGCGCGATGAAGCAGAACCGCGAGTCGGTCTACGCGATCGGGGAGGCGATGCCGCTCGTCGAGAAGCCGACCATCGCTTCGATCAACGGCGCATGCGCCGGTGCCGGATTCGGGTTCGCCGCCTCGTTCGACATCCGCTTCCTCGGGCCGGGCGCGCGCTTCCTCACGGCGTTCGCCAAGCGCGGCGTGGGGCCGGACGGCGGCCTCAGCTACCACCTGCCGCGGCTCGTCGGGCACTCGAGGGCGCTCGAGCTGTTCTACACCTCGCGCGAAGTAGGGGCGGAGGAGGCCGACCGGATCGGCCTCGGCACGCTCGTCGAGGATCCGGATGCGGCCGCCTGGGAGCTGGCGCGCGAGTTGGCCGTGGGGCCGCGGACGACCTTCGAGTGGTCGAAGCGCCTCGTCTACCGGGCGTCACGGATGTCGCTGTCCGAGCACCTCGACCTCGAGTCGGCGGCGCAGCAGACGAACCGCGTCGGGCCCGACGCACAGGAGGCAGGCGCCGCGACACGCGAGGGGCGTCCTCCGCGCTTCGCCTAGCCGCTCTCGCCGGGTTCGGTTGGCAGCTTCAGTTGGCAGCCGGGTGACCGGACTGCTAATGGGCGCGGTAGAATGAAGACCTCGACTACCCCAGAAGTTGGAAGCCGCGCCCAGGGCGCCGGAGGTCTGACGTGCCGCGCTACGACTACCGCTGTGAAGCTGGACATAAGTACGAGTTGCAGCAGCCGTTTGGCTCGCCGACCGAGCACGAGTGCCAGAAGTGCGGCAAGCCCGCGCGCCGCATCGTGACCGTCGCTCCGCCGCTCGTGTTCAAGGCGGGCGGTTACTACAAGACCTCCGGCCGCGACTTCAGCGCAGACTCCGCCTCCGGCGGCTCGCTCTCGTCGACCTCGTCGGACTCGAAGCCTGCGGCCAAGAAGTCGTCATCGAGCAAGAGCTCCTCGACGAAGAGTTCCGGCAGCAAGGGCAGCAAGAAGACCGCCTCCTCCGCCGACTAGGCAGCCGACCCCCGTGCGTGCCGTCGTCCAGCGCGTCTCGCGCGCCCGCGTCACCGTCGACGGTGAGACGACCGGTGCGATCGACGCCGGGCTCCTGGTGTATCTCGGCATCGGCCCCGAGGACGGGGAGCGCGAGGTGGCGTGGGTCACCTCGAAGGTCGCGGACCTGCGCGTCTTCCCGGACGAGGCGGGCCGGTTCGACCGCTCCGTCACTGACATCGCGGGCTCGGTGCTCGTGGTCTCCCAGTTCACCCTCTACGGCGATACCCGGCGCGGTCGGCGGCCCTCCTTCACGGACGCCGCTCCGCCCGAGGTGGCCGCGCCGCTGGTCGACCGCGTGATGGACGCCATCCGCGACCGAGGGCTGCGCGTGGAGGGAGGGCGGTTCGGCGCGCACATGCTCGTGGATGCCGTGAACGACGGACCGGTCACGATCCTGCTCGATTCCGCCGATCTCGATCGGCCGCGACGGGACTGATCGCGGATCGCTGCAAACCTGTCACTCAGTGACCCTCGACGCGGTCCTGAACCTCGCATACGTTGGATCTGCGCTAGATCCCGGTCTGGCGTCCTCAGTCCGCTGTTGGTGTCATCCGAGCCTCCACGCGCGCACTGTCGGGAATGTTTGGACCGCCCCGGGCGGTCGTGTGTGCCGGCACGCGCCGGCGTGGAGATTGCACTTGAGTCAGCGTATTTACGTAGGAAACCTGCCCTTCTCGGCCACCACTGAGGAGGTCGAGGAGTTGTTCTCCGGCTTCGGCGAGGTCATCAGCGTGGCCCTGCCGACCGACCGTGAGACCGGTCGCCCGCGTGGCTTCGGCTTCGTGGAGATGGAGGACGCGGCGGCCAACGAGGCTATTCGCGCCCTCGACGGCACCGACTTCGGCGGCCGCAACCTGCGCGTCAACCCGGCCCAGCCCCGTGAGCAGGGCGGCCGCGGCGGCGGTGGCGGTGGCTACCGCGGTGGCGGTGGCGGTGGTTATCGTGGCGGCGGCGGTGGCGGTGGCTACCGTGGTGGCGGCGACGGCGAAGGCGGCGGTTTCCGCGGCGGCGACCGTGGCCCGCAGGGTGAAGGCGGCTTCCGTCCGCGTCCGCCCCGGGGTCCGCGTCAGTCCGGCACGGTGAAGTTCTTCAACGGCGAGCGTGGCTTCGGCTTCATCGTCCCTGACGACAATTCCGGCGACATCTTCGTGCACATCTCCGCCGTCGAGCGCGGCGGCCTGCCCCCGCTCGAGGAAGGCCAGCGCCTGTCCTTCGAGACCGAGCCGGATCGCAAGGGCAAGGGCCTCAAGGCCGTGTTCCTGCGTCCCGTCGAGGACGAGGAGGCTCCGGCCGACGAAGGCGCATCGGACGATCAGGATTCTGATTTCGATGATGGCTTCGACGGCGGCTTCGACGACAACTGACGTCCTCTGACCGGACGGACGGGCAATGAATTACCGGCATGTCTTTCACGCCGGTAATTTCGCCGACGTCCTCAAACACTGTGTCCTTGCCCGTCTGCTCACCTATATGACGGGCAAGGACAAACCCCTGCGCTACATCGACACCCATGCCGGGATCGGCCGCTACGACCTTTCCGGTGATGCGGCACAGCGCACGGGCGAGGCCCGTGACGGGCTGGAACGGCTGAAGGCCGCGCTCGCCGGCAACGCCGCGCTCGCCGGGCTGATGGAGCCCTATCTTTCAGCGCTGAAGGCGGAAAACGCCGCCCATCCCGGGCTTTACCCCGGCTCTCCGGCGATTGCGGCGCGTATCCTGCGCGAGCAGGACCGGCTGATCCTGTGCGAGCTGCACCCCGAGGACCATGCGGTCCTGAGCGCAAATTTTGCCCGCGACAGACGGGTGAAGACCTTTGCCAGCGATGGATTTTCCTCCCTCAAGGCGCATCTGCCGCCGGTCGAGCGCCGCGGCCTCGTGCTCATCGACCCCGCCTTCGAGGAACGCAACGACCTCGAGCGCAGTCGAAAGGCCCTGGCGGACGGGCTCAGGCGTTTTGCCGGCGGCGTCTATGTGCTCTGGCATCGCATCAAGGACAGGGCCGAGACCGACGCCTTCTATGCCGGCCTTGCGGCGCTCGTTCCCAGCGAATGCCTTGCACTGGAACTGCATGTCGACACGATCCGGGCCGACGGACCGCTCTCTGCCTGCGGCCTTGTCATCGTCAACCCGCCTTGGGGCACGCGCGTCGAATGCGAGGCACTGCTGCCGGCTTTGGCGACAGCGCTGGCGCGCGGGCCCGGCGCACACGGCGTCGTCAGAGACCTTTCCCGGCAGGATGCTTGACGCCGGCGCGTCCGGCCGCTTGTCTTCCATCTGAAAAACGAGGATCGATCATGTTTCGCACCTTGATGGCAGCCGCTTTTGCCGGGACCGTTCTTTTCATCGCTGCCGCGCAGGCGCGGGCCGATGTGCCCCTGCCGGCCTGTGACGATGCCGCCGTGCTGCACGCAATTGCAGAAAAGCAGGATTATGCCGACCGCCGTCTCGACGGCCGCGGATTGCGGGTCATTGCGGTCGAGCGCACCCGCCAGACCTTTCGCAGCGGCGGCGAACAGATCGGCACGATTGCCCGGCGTGGCTGCTCGGCGCGCGCCGTCATGAGCGAGGGCCGGCCGCGCAGCGTGCGATATGTGATCGAGGCCGACACCGGATTTGCCGGCAACGGATACCGCGTGCAGTCCTGCATCGCCGGGCTCGACCGCTGGAACGTCTTCTCCGGCGACTGCCGCACACTGGCCCAGTGGTGACAAAAGGATGACGGCGATCAAGATCAGCCGCTGGTCCGGCGCGCTGGCCCTTGGTCTTGCCGCGCTGGCCGCCTGGTGGCTCGCCCCTGCCGACACGCTCCCCGAGGGCGGATCACCGGATGCAGCCCCCGCCCGCGCAGAACGCGCCCCGTTCGATTTCTATGTCCTCAGCCTTTCCTGGTCGCCGAGCTTCTGTGCCCGCGCCGGCAGCGGCAATGAACTGCAATGCGGCGCCCGCGCCGATCACGGCTTCATCGTTCATGGCCTGTGGCCGCAGTTTGAAGAAGGCTGGCCGTCTTACTGCGCCCCGATCGGGGAAGGCCCATCGCGCGCAGCGCGGCAGGCGCTTCTGGAGGTCATGCCCTCACCGGGCCTGATCGCACATCAATGGGAAAAGCACGGCTCCTGTTCCGGCCTTGCCGCCGACCACTGGGTGGAGGCGATCCTCGCCGCACGGCAAGGGGTCGTCATCCCCGCCGCATTGCGCGATGCCGAACGCAGCAGAGAAATGACGCCGCGCGCCATCGAGGACGCTTTCCTTGCCGGAAATCCGGGGCTTTCGCGCGATGGAATGGCGGTGATCTGTGCCGGACGGCGGCTGATCGAGGTGCGGCTGTGCCTGACACCGGGTCTCGACTTCAGGGGATGCCGGGAAGTGCGCGCGGAAACCTGCCGGGGGAACGACCCGATTGCGCTTCCCGCAGCGCCCTGAGGCTCACAGCCGCGACAGCGATTCCAGATGCGGGCGCAGATATTCCATGCGGTGGAAGTCGCCGACGGTCTCGACCATCATCACGGCGTCACGCATCATGGATTTCATTTCCATGTGATAGTTCACCAGCGGCACGTCGAGGGCTTGCGGCCGCAGATCGGCGAACTGCGGGGAGCCCCACAGGAACGGGATCATCATGAGAACCGAAAGCCGCGTCATTGCCCTATACCGCCCGACTTCTTGTTGTGGCCGTTGGTGTGTGATGACACACTAGGCGCGACGTTTCAAAAGCTCAGTAAGAGAAACGCTCAAATTTGATTCAAGGAACGCGATCATGATGCGGCTACGCTCTTCACCGCCCTCTCCTTTCGGTCGCAAGACCAAGATCGCGGCAAAATACCTCAATCTTTCCAACAAAATAGAGATCGAAGCCACGGAGACCATCAGCCCCGAGAAGGCTTTCTTAACCGAAAATCCGCTTGGCAAGATTCCTGTTCTTATTCTGGAAGACGGTCGCGTTTTTTACGACAGCCGGGTGATTTTGGAGGTGCTCGACCACCTCGCCGGCGGTGGCCGCATCCTGCCCGCCGATCCGGACGCGCGCTTTGCCGCCCTCACCCTTCAGGCCCTGGCCGACGGGCTGATGGATGCCGCCCTGCTCCAGGTCTATGAGCGCCGGTTCCGCACCGAGGACAAGGTCGACCAGGGCTGGCTCGACCGTCAGGCCGGCAAGGTCGCCCGCGCTCTGGCCGTGCTCGAAGCCGCCCCGCCTGCCGCCGGTGTCGATGTCGGCACCATCGCCGTTGCCTGCGCCCTCGGTTATCTGGATCTGCGCTTTGCCGGTTCCTGGCGCGCCGATCATCCCAATCTCGTCGCCTGGCTTGACGCTTTTGAAACCGCCTGCCCGGCCTATGGGCAGACCGCGCCAACCGCGTGACCTTCAGGGAGGACCGCTTCCGATGTTTCCGCAGATTCCCGTTCCCAGCCAGCGCCACAGTCGCAGCAGCGGTGTTGCCGACGACATCGACTTCGAGATCAAGGGCGCCGAGATGCAGTTCGTCGAGGTCGAGCTCGACCCCGGTGAATCGGCCATCGCCGAAGCCGGCTCGCTGATGTTCAAGGCCGCCTCCATCTCGATGGATACGATCTTCGGCGACGGTTCGCCCGCTTCCGGCGGCGGCGGGCTGTTCGGCGCGCTTGCCAGCGCCGGCAAGCGCATCATCACCGGCGAGAGCCTGTTCACCACGGTCTTCACCCATCAGGGTCAGGGCAAGGCACGCGTTGCCTTCGCCGCTCCCTATCCCGGCCACATCCTGGCGCTGAGGCTCGCCGATGTCGGCGGCCGGCTGATCTGTCAGAAGGACAGCTTCCTCTGCGCGGCCAAAGGCGTCTCGCTCGGCATCTTCTTCCAGAAGCGGATCATGACCGGCCTTTTCGGCGGCGAAGGCTTTATCATGCAATCGCTGACCGGCGACGGCTGGGTCTTCGTGCATGCCGGCGGCTCCATGGTGCGCCGGGATCTGGCGCCCGGCGAGGTCCTGCACGTCGATACCGGCTGCGTGACCGCCTTCACCGAAAGCGTGGATTTCGATCTGGAGCGTGCCGGCTCGGTCAAGTCGATGATCTTCGGCGGCGAAGGCGTGTTCTTCGCCAAGCTGACCGGCCCCGGCACGGTGTGGATGCAGTCTCTGCCCTTCTCGCGCCTGGCCGGCC
This sequence comes from Hyphomicrobiaceae bacterium, assembly GCA_020442235.1. Lineage (GTDB taxonomy): Bacteria > Pseudomonadota > Alphaproteobacteria > Rhizobiales > MH13 > JAGRKQ01. The sequence continues at coordinate 7,460 of JAGRKQ010000267.1, forward strand.
GGATGCTGGCGGCCGCGCCGCAGACCGGCGGCGGCGGACAGGGCGAAGGCTCGGTTCTGGGCAGTCTCGGCCGGCTTCTCGACGGCGACAACTGAGCGCCGCGGCACAACTTTGAAAGCAAAAAGGGCGGCTTGGTGCCGCCCTTTTCTTCATCTGCCGGACCGGATCAGTCCTGCGGCGGAATGCGCAGAACCTGACCCGGATAGATCTTGTCCGGATGCTTCAGCATCGGCTTGTTGGCCTCGAAGATCGCATTGTACTTGGAGCCGTTGCCGTAGTTCTCGGCAGCGATCTTCCACAGCGTGTCGCCCTTCTGGACGGTGTAGAAGGTGGCTTCGGGCTGCGGATCTTCGACCGTCAGCGCTTCTTCCACCTTGGCCACGCCCTCGACATTGCCGACGGCGAGCACGATCTTCTCGCGCTCCTCCGAAGACAGGGCCGCGCCAGAGACCTTCACTGTGTCGCCGACGACCTCGATCTTCACGCGGTCGCCGCCAAGACCATGCTCGGCCAGTTCCTTCTGCAGCGCCTCGGGTGCCGGGGCATCATCGCCGCCGATCCCGAGTTTCTCGCCAACGGATTTGAGAAAATCGAAAACGCCCATTCCTCTCCCTCTCATTCATGGGGTTCGGCGCGAGCCTTGCACCGCATAGGACGAAAGGCAAGCGAAAGGACAAGGGCAAGCGAAAGGGGGAAGAGATCAGAACCGCAGGCCAAGCCCGGCGCGCAGCGTGTGGCTGGCAAAGCCGGCGCTGTCGTTCGGTGCGGTGAAGGAAAGGCCGTCATCGCCATAGGCGGTATAGAGATATTCAAGCCGCGTGGTGAAGCGCCCGCCGAGATGGTTTTCGATACCCGCACCCAGCGCATAACCGATCTGGTTGACGCTGTCGGTCGTGCCGTTGACCGTCACATCGAGACGGCTCACAGCGATGCCGCCGGTTCCATAGACATGGAACTGATCGAAGGCGGCGCCGAGGCGCCCGCGCACCGTGGACTGCCAGACCTGCTCGACCGTGGCGTTGCCGACGCGTTCGGAAAACGAGGTGCGCGCCACATCCGCTTCCAGCCCGATGACCACGCCGTCGACCTGGAAATTATAGCCAAAATAGGCCCCGCCCAGTGCGGCGCCGCCGGACCGGTCAACCGGACCGACTTCCGCCTCGCTCAGCGCATAGCCGGCCAGAACGCCCACCCCGAGTCCCTGCCAGGAGAAGGGGGCACGCGGCACCGGACGCTCGGCGACACCGGCCAGCGGGTCGGTGATGATATCGGCGGCCAGGGCCACGGATGTCATCGCGGCCAGAGCGGCGAGGCTGGACAGAA
>JAGRKQ010000041.1:0-2038 GCA_020442235.1 Hyphomicrobiaceae bacterium
CTCGGCTTCGTCGGCGAGCCGGTGGAGGTCGACCGCACCCTGCTCGATCTGCTCGCCCGTTCCGAAATGATCCCGGTGATTGCGCCCGTGGCGCCGGGGCGCGACGGGGCGACCTACAACATCAACGCCGACACCTTCGCCGGCGCGATTGCCGGTGCGCTCAACGCCGAGCGCCTTCTGTTCCTCACCGACGTGCCGGGCGTTCTCGACAAGAGCGGCCAGCTCATTGACGAACTGACCGTTGCCGAAGCGCGCGCCCTGATCGAGGACGGCACCATCTCCGGCGGCATGATTCCCAAGGTGGAAACCTGCATCTCCGCGCTGGAACGCGGGGTGAAGGGCGTCGTCATCCTCAATGGCAAGACGGCGCATGCCGTGCTTCTGGAGATCTTCACCGAACATGGCGCCGGCACGCTGATCCGGCCCTGATCCTTTTGCCTCTGGCCTCGCGCGCCGCTTGCCGTCAGGATGACGGCTGGCGGTGACAGCAACGAGGCGAGGAATGGCCATGCGGCGGACGACGGCAAGACTGGCTCTGGTTGTGGCGATGGGATGTGTCGGCACGGCGCCGGCCCTCGCGCAGCGCAGCCAGACGATGTTCAACAACATCTATGAGTGGCAGGTCTTTGCCGTTGCCGAAGGCGGCACCTTTTCCGGCTGCTCTCTGGAGCGATCGGGTGATTCCGGCACCCTGCGCTTCTTTCTGACAACAGGCGGCAGCTGGTCGCTGGATGTGCCGGCCGGCGGACGCAGCGGTATCTTCGAGGCTTATGTCGGCACCGAGAACGGCCAGGAAGTCTTCACGCTGACCGGCGACGGCACCCGCGCCATCACGGATCTTCCCATCGCACCCGGATTCGATGAGGAGGGCACGCTCATCGTTTCCATCGATGGCGTGGCCATGAACTGGAGCCTCTTCGGGCTGAGCGAGGCGGTCGCCGGCACCGACGTCTGCATCGATTATGAAGGCGATGCCGCCCGCCTTGCCGGCCCGGCGCCGGCCCTGCCGCCCGGCGCCAAGCTGCCGGACGAGGCGGGTGGGGCAACGCCGCCAAATGGGGCGGGAACCAGCGAGACGGCCTCGACCGGCTTCGTCGCACCGCCGCGCCTGCCCATCGCCGCTGTCATTCACACCGGCAACATGCGCGCCGGGCCGGGCACCCAGTATCCGGTGACCGGCGGTTTCACCCGCACCACCCCGGTTCTGGTGGTCGAGGACACCGGCGTGCCTTTCGATGGCTACAACTGGTTCCGGGTGGAAATGAGCGACGGAGCGACGAGCGGCTATGTCTGGGGGGCATTGGTCTGCGCCGATTATCCCGGCGCCAACCCGCTCTGCCGCTAGATCGGCTGCGGAGCGCGCTTGAAGGCTTGCGCAGGCCGGCCGGCTTTGGCAAGCAGGGGGCCGAGCGGGCGCGCCTTGCCCGGATGACCCGTCAGGAGCCCCCGTGTCCGCGCCTATGCCTGCCGACCTTGCCCGTTTTGCCGAGGTCGAGCACTGGGTCTTCGACCTCGACAACACGCTCTACCCGGCTCACACGCGGCTCTTCGACCAGATCGACCGCCGGATCGGGGAATATGTTTCACGCCTTCTCGGCGTCGAGGCGGAGGAAGCCCACCGCATCCAGAAGGATTATTATCGCCGCCACGGCACGACGCTGAGCGGGCTGATGAGCGAGCACGGCATCACGCCGGACGATTTTCTCGACTATGTGCACGACATCGACCACTCGCCGGTGGAGCGCGATCCCCGGCTGGGCGCCGCCATCGCCGCTTTGCCCGGTCACTGCTACATCTTCACCAACGGCTCGCGCCGCCACGCCGAAAAGGTCATCGAGCGCCTTGGCGTGACGCGGCCCTTCGCCGGCATCTTCGACATCGTTGCCGCCGACCTGAAGCCGAAACCGGGCCCCGAACCCTATGCCAGGTTCATCGCCGAACATGCCATAGCGCCGGAGCGTGCGGCCATGTTCGAGGACCTTTCCCGCAATCTCAAGGAGCCCAAGCGGCTGGGCATGGCCACGACCCTGATCGTGCC
>JAGRKQ010000041.1:2128-2646 GCA_020442235.1 Hyphomicrobiaceae bacterium
CTGACCGGGATCGTCACCTTTCTCGCCGCCGGGACGCGTTGACAGGCGATCCGCAAAACCCCCAAGCTTTCACGCAAGACAAGTAAGGAATGTGCGATGCACCACGGCATCACCGACGTTGCCACCATGGCCCATGTCGTCAACGAAGCGTTCGAGGCCCGCGAAGGCGTGACGACCGCGACGCGCGGCGAGATCCGCGATGCGGTCGAGGCCGCGCTCGATCTTCTCGACAAGGGCAAGGTGCGGGTTGCCGAGCGGGCCGGCGATGGCAGCTGGGTGGTGAACCAGTGGCTGAAGAAGGCCGTGCTTCTGTCCTTCCGCCTCAACCCGATGGGCATCATCAAGGGCGGGCCGGGCGATGCCGTCTGGTGGGACAAGGTGCCGTCCAAGTTCGACAGCTGGCGGGCGCTCGATTTCGACAAGGCAGGCTTTCGCGCCGTGCCGGGTGCCATCGTGCGCCATTCCGCTCACATCGCGCCGGGCGTCGTCCTGATGCCGTCCTTCGTCAATCTCGGCGC
>JAGRKQ010000268.1:0-176 GCA_020442235.1 Hyphomicrobiaceae bacterium
CCCATGCGCCAGCCGGCCATGGAAAAGGTCTTGGACATGGAGGTGAATTCGACGGTGATGTCCATCGCGCCAGGAACTTCCAGCACCGAGGGCGGCGGAGTGTCGCCGAAATAGACCTCCGAATAGGCAAGATCGGAGAGGATCAGAAGCTCGTGCTTGCGGCAGAAGGCAACGAG
>JAGRKQ010000268.1:319-2200 GCA_020442235.1 Hyphomicrobiaceae bacterium
CGGATCGCCGCGCCCGCCATCAGGAAGCCGAAGGCATGGATCGGGTAGCTCGGGTTCGGCACGAGAATGACATCGCCCGGCGCGGTGATCGCCTGGGCCATGTTGGCAAAGCCTTCCTTGGAGCCGAGCGTGGCGACGACCTGGGTGTCCGGGTTGAGCTTCACGTTGAAGCGGCGCTCGTAATAGGCGGCCTGGGCGCGGCGCAGGCCCGGAATGCCGCGCGAGGCGGAATAGCGGTTGGTGCGCGGCTTGCCGACCGTCTCGATCAGCTTCTGATTGATGTGATCGGGCGTTGCGAGGTCGGGATTGCCCATGCCGAGATCGATGATGTCCGCGCCCTCTGCACGCGCCTTTGCCTTGAGGCGGTTGACCTGCTCGAAGACATAGGGCGGAAGGCGGCGGATGTGGTGAAACTCGTTCATGGTCTTTCCCCGGAATTGGGTCGGCATCATGCCGGTGGGCGGCTCTTTATCAAAGCGGGAGGCGGGCCGCCATTCCCCTCTCGTGTCGGTGTCAGTTCCCTCAGCGGCGCTGCTGTTCGATGCGCCGCAGGACTTCGGCCTCGCGGGTGCGGCTGATGCGCCGCAAATCCTCGGCCGGTCCGGGTGCTGCGGCATTGGCCGTGGCGGTCGCGGCGCGCTGTGCGGCAAGCGTTTCCATCTCGGTCGTCATCTGGTCGCCCTGACGCTGGCTGATCGGCTCGGTCGGCGGCTCGGTCGGCGCCACGCCAATGGCCGGGAAGCTGCCATCCGGATCGACTGAGCCGGTCATCAATTCGTCCAGTCCGCCCCCGGAAGCGCAGGCCGAGACGGCAAGGCAGACGACGCCCAAAAGCGCGCTCCTTGAAACCGTTCTTCTTGCCCGCATCGCCATCATTTCCCAAGACCTTTCCATTTTGTGTCATCCTGCGCGCGGCATGGTTAACCGGCGCTTAAGGATTGATTTCCGCCCCTGGCCGCACGTCCCCTCCGTCATGGCACGCGTTGCGAACGTCACAATTCGGTGATAGCCCGAAGGCATGTCGAAAAAACGGTCATCAAGCACCGACGACACCCCGGGGGGAACGATGAGCGACAAAGACAAGGACGGCGAAGACACAGGCCACGACGCCTTTCAACTGCGCGATCCCGACAAATTTGCGACCAACCTCGCACGGGTCGTGGAAGAAGCCGGCAAGGCCTGGTCCGCGTATCTGGAACCGCGCGAGCGCGGGGATGCACCGATGGCGAGCGCCGACGAGCTGGCGCAGATCGTCAAGACCCTCAATCAGGTCAGCGAATACTGGCTCTCCGATCCCAAGAGGATGCTGGAAGCCCAGAGCCGGCTGATGACATCCTTCCTGTCGCTGTGGTCGTCGTCGATCCGGCGGTTTTCCGGCGACGCGCCTCCGGTGGAGGAAAAGCCCGCCGACAAGCGCTTTGCCGATCCGGAATGGTCGCGCAACGAGTTCTTCTCCTTCCTGCGCGACATGTATCTTGCCACGACCAAGTGGGCCGACGATCTGGTCGACGAGGCGAGCGATCTCGACGAGCACACCCGCGCCAAGGCCGGCTTCTACATCAAGCAGATCGGCGCGGCGCTCTCGCCGACCAATTTCGTCATGACCAATCCCGAGCTTCTGCGCGAGACGCTGGCGCAGGACGGGGAAAACCTCGTCAAGGGCATGAAGATGCTCGCCGAGGACATCCGCCGCGGCCATGGCGACCTGAAGCTGCGCCAGTCGGACCCGTCCAAGTTCAAGGTCGGCGTCAACATGGCCGTCACCCCCGGCAAGGTGGTGATGCGCAACGACATCTGCGAGCTTCTGCATTACGAGCCGACGACGGAAAAGGCGCTGAAGCGCCCGCTCCTGATCGTGCCGCCCTGGATCAACAAGTTCTA
>JAGRKQ010000042.1 GCA_020442235.1 Hyphomicrobiaceae bacterium
GAACTGGGTCGAGGCGTTGTGCAGAACGATGGCCGAATCGCAGCCGTCCAGAAACGCTTGTGCGGCGCCATCGTCGCCGGTGACGATGGATTCGGTGTGCGAGGAGCCGTAGCGGGCGATGTGGGCCAGCGCCCCTTCCACCCCGTCGACCACGGCAACGGAGAGGATCGGCGCCAGATATTCGGTGCGGTAATCCTCTTCGCTCGCCTCGCCCATCGCCGGCACCAGAGCGCGCGCGGCGCTGTCGCCGCGCAGTTCGCAGCCCGCCGCGGCCAGCGCCTCGGCAACCGGCGGCAACAGCCGTTCCGCGGCCGCGCGGTCGACCAGCAGCGTTTCGGCCGAACCGCAGATCGACACCCGCCGCATCTTGGAATTGACCGCAATGGCCTTGGCCATGTCGAGATCGGCGCCCTTGTCGAGATAGACGTGGCAGAGCCCCTCCAGATGCGCGAAGACCGGCACCCGCGCCTCGCTCTGCACACGCGCGACGAGGCTCTTTCCGCCGCGCGGCACGATCACGTCGATGGCGCCGGAAAGACCCGACAGCATCATGCCCACCGCCGCGCGGTCGGGCGTTGCCACCACCTGAATGGCATGCGGATCGACGCCTGCAGCCTTGAGGCCCTCGGCAATCGCGCCGGCGAGCGCCAGATTGGAATTGAGGCAGTCCGAACCGCCGCGCAGGATCACCGCATTGCCCGCCTTCAGACAGAGCGCGGCGGCATCGGCGGTGACATTGGGCCGGCTCTCATAGATGACGCCGATGACGCCAAGGGGCGTGCGCACCCGCTCGATCTTCAGCCCGTTCGGCCGTTCCCAGGCCGCCATCACCGCGCCGACCGGATCGGCGAGCGCGGCAATCGCTTCCACCGCTTCGGCAATCGCCTCGATGCGCGCGGCATCGAGCCGGGCGCGGTCCATGAAGGACGCCGCCGTGCCGGAGGCCTGCATCGCCGCCATGTCGCGACGATTGGCCTCCAGGATGGCCTCGGCCCGTGCCCGGATCGCACCCGCGATGGCGTGCAGCGCCGCGTCCTTGACCGGCCCCGGCAGCCGCGCCAGCTGGCGCGCGGCAAGGCGGGCCTTGTGGCCCATTTCGGTCATGGTGGCGCCGAGATCGGCGCCGGCGATGGCGGCCTGTTCGTTCATGGCCCGTCTCCCTGTTCAGGCGTGTCCCGTTCTTCAGGCGTGTTCGGTGTCCGGCGAAGCCCCCGGCGCATCCTCGCCCGTCGTCAGGGCAAGGTCGTCGCGATGGATCACCGCCTGGCGCCCCGAATAGCCAAGGATGGTCTCGATCTCGGCGGACTGACAACCGGCGATCTTCTTCATCTCATCCGCATCATAGGCAATCAGCCCCTTGGCGATGCGCTCGCCCGCCTCGCTGGCCACACTCACCGCATCACCGCGCGAAAACCGCCCTGCAACCGCGCGCACGCCGGCGGGCAACAGCGACTTGCCGGAAAAAAGCGCCCGCGCCGCGCCGGCATCGACGGTGAGCGTGCCGCGTGTTTCCAGCCCCCCGGCAATCCATCGCTTGCGCGCGGCGACGGGCGTGCCACTCGCCAGGAACCACGTCACGCGCGCGCCATCGGCAATCGCCTTCAAAGGGTGCAGTCCGTGGCCGGAGGCGATCACCATCGCCGTGCCGCCCTTGGTGGCGATCTGCGCCGCCTCGACCTTGGTGCGCATGCCGCCGCGCGACAGTTCCGAGCCGGCATCGCCGGCCATGGACAGAATGCGCCGTGTGATCTTGTCCACCACCGCGATATGCCGGGCATCGGGATCGTTTTGCGGCGGCGCGGTGTAAAGCCCGTCGATGTCGGACAGGAGAACGAGGCAGTCCGCGCTCGCCATGGTCGCGACCCGCGCCGCCAGCCGGTCGTTGTCGCCATAGCGGATTTCGCTCGTCGCCACCGTATCGTTCTCATTCACCACGGGCACGGATTTGAGCCGCAGCAGCGTTTCCAGCGTGGCGCGGGCATTGAGGTAGCGCCGGCGCTCTTCGGTGTCCGACAGCGTCAGCAGGATCTGCCCGGCGGTCAGGCGATGCCGGCCGAGGGTTTCGGCATAGGCCCGCGCCAGGGCGATCTGGCCGACCGCCGCCGCCGCCTGGCTTTCCTCCAGCTTCAAGGGTCCGCGCGGCAGCTTGAGCAGCCCGCGCCCGAGCGCGATCGCACCGGACGAGACGATCAGCACCTCCGTGCCGGCCGCGGACAGCCCGGCGACATCCTCGGCCAGCGCTTCCAGCCAGTCGCGCTTCAGGGCCCCCGTCTGCCGGTCGACCAGAAGCGCCGAGCCGATCTTGATCACGATCCGGCGAAAGCGGGAAAATTCGGGAGCGCTCAGGGACGCCACGGCTCGTCCTCCTCGCCGGGATGCAGATCGCCGGTAACGCCATTGGCATCGTCGATGGCGCGCAGCGCGGCGCGCAGCACCGCCTCGATGCCCGTGCGGGTGGCAGCCGAAAGCACGAAGGGCACCTTTCCGCAGGCCTTGCGCAGCGCCGCCTTCTGCGTCTTCAGCCGGTCTTCATCGAGCGTATCGGCCTTGGAAAGAACGACGAGCTCGGGTTTTTCATCGAGCCCCTCGCCATAGGCTTCCAGCTCCGCCCGCACGACGCGGTACGCCTCTCCGGCATCCTCCGAGCCGCCATCGACGAG
>JAGRKQ010000043.1 GCA_020442235.1 Hyphomicrobiaceae bacterium
CTGCTCCGCCGGCTGGAAGGCGATGGCGATGTCGGCGCCCTTGCGAGCTTCATCGGCCTCTGCCGTTCCGAGAACGGGCGCCTGGCTGCGCTCGAACTGGAACATTATCCGGGCATGGCCGAACGCCAGATCGAGGCGATCTGCCAGAAGGCGCTGGAGCGTTTTGGCGCCGGGCGGATTGTCGTGCGTCACCGCTACGGCCTCATGCGCCCCGGCGAGACCATCGTCCTGGTCGCCGCGACGAGTTCTCATCGCCGCGCCGCCTTTCAGAGCGTCGACTTCATCATGGACTTCCTGAAGACCGACGCGCCGTTCTGGAAGCGTGAGCATCCCGCCGATGGAACGCCCGGCCCCTGGGTCGAAGCCAGGGCCGGCGACGATGCCGACCGCGCCCGCTGGCAGGACAAGGGCATGAACTCATAAACAGGGCCCGGCCCCTCGCTCCTGAAAGCAAAAGGGGCAAGGCACTTTCGCACCCTGCCCCTTGTCATCTGGCTCCAGAGGATCGGATGAACGGGATCGCTCAGGCTGCGGCGCTTGCCGCCTTCGGCTGCACCGCGTCCATGTAATCCTGCATCAGGTCGCGGCAGATCTGCCCCGGCTGGTAGTGGTAGGGACCAATCTCGGAAACCGGCGTCACTTCGGCGGCCGTTCCGGTCAGGAAGCATTCCGAGAACGTCGCCAGTTCGTGCGGCTGGATGCGCCGCTCGATCACCTCAAGCCCGCGCGCACGGGCAAGGTCGATGACCGTACGGCGCGTGATGCCGTTGAGGAACCGGTCCGCCTGCGGGGTGTGCAGGACGCCATCGCGCACGAAGAAGATGTTGGCGCCGGTCGCCTCGGCGACATAGCCCTCCCAGTCATACATCATCGCATCGGCATAGCCCTTGGCCTCGGCCGCATGTTTGGAGATGGTGCAGATCATGTAGAGGCCGGCGGCCTTGGACTTCGACGGCGCGGTGCGCGGATCCGGACGGCGGTATTCGGCGATGTCGAGGCGGATGCCGCGCATGCGCTCTTCCGGCTTGAAATAGCTCGGCCACTGCCAGGCGGCGATCGCCACATTGATCCGGTTCTTCTGCGCCGAAATGCCCATCATTTCCGAACCGCGCCAGGCAATCGGGCGCACATAGGCATCGACAAAGCCCATGCGCTCGATCAGCTCCTCACAGGCTGCATTCAGCTCGGCGACGCTGTAGGGAAGCTGGAAGCCAAGGATGCGGGCCGATTCATGCAGGCGCTCGTGATGCTCGTCCTGCTTGAAGACGACGCCGCCATAGGCCCTCTGCCCCTCGAAAACGGCGGAGGCATAATGCAGGCCGTGGGACAGGACATGCACCTTGGCGTCCTTCCACTGCACGAACTCTCCATTGTACCAGATCACGCCTTCAAGCTGATCGAATGCCGGCTGGCTCATCACTCTCTCCCTTGGCGTCCTTCAACGGACTGTCACCACGGACCGCAACGCTGTGCGGGGCCGCTTGCGCTTTCTCTTGGCAAGAATTCCACCTATTGTCCGCCCGCGCGGGATGCGAAGCAAGCCGGCCCCTGAGGCGAAATGCGAACGATCCTGTCGCGTGGACAGGGTGAGGCGTAACAAGCGGTCGAAAATAAGTCAATATGGCTGACATAAATTTTCTGAAGGCTCCCCAGCCGCGCGACGAGGCCGTCGCGGTGATCGAGTTGCTGTTCTTCGCCTATCGCGACTTCGTCTCCGATCCCGATCAGGTTCTGGCGGATGTCGGCTTCGGCCGCGCCCATCACCGCGTTCTGCATTTCGTCCATCGCGCGCCGGGCATGTCGGTCGCCGAACTGCTCGACATCCTCAAGATCACCAAGCAGAGCCTGGCGCGCGTCCTGCGACAGCTGGTCGATGGCGGCTACATCGAACAGCGCACCGGCAGCGCCGACCGCCGCCAGCGTCTTCTTTTCACCACCGACAGGGGCAAGGATCTCATCGATCGCCTCATCGCCCTTCAGGCCCGGCGCATCGAAACGGCGCTGGAACAATTCTCCGCCGACGAGCGGCGTTCCATCCGCGCCTTCCTGATGGCGGTGACGGATGAAAGCGAACACGCCCACATCGCGGACCGGCTGCTCCCCGCGCAGACATCCGCCGCCCCCGGCAAGGAGACGTGAGCCATGCGCGTTCCCGACGACCACGCCGCCCACCTTCTCGTCGTCGATGACGACAACCGCATTCGCCAGCTCCTGAAGCGCTATCTCGGCGAACAGGGCTTCAGGGTCTCGGTGGCCGCCGATGCCGCCGAGGCGCGCATCCAGCTTTCCGGGCTCGAATTCGACGCCATGGTGCTCGACGTGATGATGCCGGGCGAAAGCGGGCTGGAATTTCTTGCCGATCTGCGCAAGCGCTCGACCATTCCCGTGCTGATGCTCACCGCGCGGGCCGAGACCGACGACCGCGTGGAAGGGCTTGAGACCGGCGCCGACGATTACCTGCCGAAGCCCTTCGAGCCGCGCGAACTGCTGCTGCGCCTCAACAATCTCCTGAAGCGCCGCTCGGGGGGACCGGCCCAGGTTGCCGATCTCGTCGTCTTCGGGCCCTACGCCTTCAACCTGTCGCGCAACGAACTGCGCCGTGGCGAGGAGGTCGTCTACCTGACCGAACGCGAGCGCGAGATCATGACCCGCCTTGCCGCGCGGCCGAACAGCACCGTGCCGCGCCACGAACTGGTGGAGGGCGACGCCGCCTCCAACGACCGCGCCATCGACGTGCAGATCACCCGCCTGCGGCGCAAGATCGAGGTCGACCCGGCAACGCCCGTGCACATCCAGACCGTGCGCGGCGTCGGCTACCGCCTGACCGTGGACTGAGGCGCGGATGAGCGCACAGAGCCCCCATACCGTGGACGGCCGCCCGCGCTGGCGCCGCATCCTTTCCAGCTTCGGCCGCCACGTTTCCGGCCTCAGCCGCGCCGTCTACAGGATGATGCCGCAGGGCCTTTATGCCCGCTCGCTGATGATCATCATCATGCCCGTGGTGGTGCTCCAGTCGGTGATCGCCTTCGTCTTCATGGAGCGCCACTGGGAGACCGTCACGCGCCGCCTGTCGCAATCGGTCACCCAGGACATCGCCGCGATCATTTCCGTCATCGAGACCTATCCGCATGACGCCGATTTTTCCGAGATCGTGCGCATCGCCCGCGAGGACCTCGACCTCAACATCACCGTCCTGCCGCTGGAGCCGCTGCCCGCCGCGCTGCCCAAGCCCTTCTTCTCGCTGCTCGATCGCACGCTGTCGTCCGAAATCACCGCCAACATCGCCCGCCCCTTCTGGATCGATACGGTCGGGCGCTCCAATCTCGTCGAGATCCGCATCCTCCTGGATGAGCATGTGCTGCGCGTCTATGCCCGCCGCAGTCAGGCCTATGCCTCCAACTCCCACATCTTCCTGGTCTGGATGACGGGGACCTCCATCGTGCTCCTGGTGGTGGCGGTGCTGTTCCTGCGCAACCAGATCCGCCCGATCCTGAAGCTCGCCAATGCGGCGGAAAATTTCGGCAAGGGCCTGCCGGCGCCAGAGGACTTCCGCATCCGCGGCGCGCGCGAGGTGCGCCGGGCGAGCGTCGCCTTCCTGAAGATGCGCGAGCGCATCGAGCGCCATGTCGAACAGCGCACGGCCATGCTCTCCGGCGTCAGCCATGACCTGCGCACCATCCTCACCCGCTTCCGCCTCGAACTGGCGCTTCTCGACGGCGTCGAAGGCATCGAGGAACTGCGCCAGGACGTCGACGAGATGCAGGCGATGCTGGAGGCCTATCTGGCCTTTGCCCGCGGCGACGAAGGCGAACAGCCAAGCGAAGTCGACATGGCGGCGCTGCTCGACGCCATCGGTGCCGACAGCCAGCGCGCCGGACACACCGTGCTGGTGCGCCACGAAGGACCGATGAACCTCACCGTCAAGCCGCAGGCGATGAAGCGCTGCCTCGTCAATCTCGTGCTGAATGCCTGCCGTTATGCTGAAACGGTGCGCGTCAGCGCCGAGCGCAACGGCGCCTTCCTCGACATCTTCATTGACGATGACGGACCGGGCATTCCGCAGGACCAGCGCGAGGACGTGTTCCGCCCCTTCGTGCGCCTCGACCCGGCGCGCAATCAGGATGCCAGCGGCACCGGTCTCGGGCTTTCCATCGCCCGCGACATCGCCCGTTCGCATGGCGGCGAGATCACCCTTGCCGACAGCCCGCTCGGGGGTCTGCGCGCCCATCTGCACCTGCCGGCCTAGAGCCCGGTTTCAGAACAGCCGGCCGCCGATCGGGACATCCTGATCCGGGGCGATCAGCACGACTTCGCCATCCGCATCCGGCACGCCGAGCGTCAAGACTTCCGACATGAACTTGCCGATCTGGCGNNCGGGGCGGGAAATTGACCACCGCCAGCACCCGCCGCCCGACAAGCGCTTCCGGCGTGTAATGGCGGGTGATCTGGGCAGAGGATTTCTTCACCCCGATATCGGGTCCGAAATCGATGCGCAGCTTGATCGCCGGCTTGCGTGCCTCCGGATAGGGTTCGGCCTCGACGATGACGCCGACGCGCACATCCACCTTGAGAAAGTCATCAAAGCCGATGACCGGCGCCGGTTCGCAAGAGCCGCTCATGCCGCAGCCGATGCCCCGGAGTTCGGTGAAGGCGTCGGCCCATCTTTGGACCGGCGCCGGCAAGGCGTCCATCGCGACAGCCCGCAAAGCCGTCCCATCGCCTTGTCGGCACGGGCAAGATGGGCATCGAGCGCCTTCATTGTCGGCGACAGATCGGCCGTTTCGTCGGCCAGAAAGACGTCGATCGTCCTGGAAAGGATGACCGCAAGACCGGCAAGGGAAACATGGCCGCGCCGGCTGTCGGGATCGATCCCGGCGAGGGCGAGCACGATGCGCGCCGAGCGCAGCCGCACCGGAGCCAGGCGCAGGGCCAGACAGCGATCCTTGCGCATCGCCTTGCGCAGATTGGCAAGCGCCGCCCGCTCGCCCTGCATGGCATCGAAGCGCCGCATGATGACATCGAAGAGCCGGTCGCGCACCGACCCGTCCGCCTCCACAGGTTCCGCCAGAAGCACCGCATCGATGTCGGCGAAATAGGCTTCCACCAGCCCGGCCTTGCTGCCGAAACCGGCAATCAGCCGCCCGGCCGGCACACCGCTGGCCTCCGCCACCTGCTGAAGGGAAAAGGCATGATAGGGCGTTGCGGCCAGAAGCCCGAGAAAGGCCTTGAGTGCGGCCTGCGTGTCTTTCTTGGTCACCATGACGGCAATATGGGGCGGGCCGGCAGGCCTGTCACCCCTCTCGCCGCGTTCCGGCGGAACGGCTCAGTTGCCGGAGAGTTCGCGCGAGCGGCGGGTTGCCGCGCCGACGGCCTGGCGCATCAGCAGGGCAAGGCCGTCCTCGGCCATCAGCCGGTCGAGCGCCGCCTGGGTGGTGCCGCCGGGCGAGGTCACGTTGCGGCGAAGCGTCGAGGCCGGAAGGTCGCTCGCGTCCAGAAGGGCGCCGGCGCCAATCACCGTCTGACGCGCAAGCAGAACCGCCGATTCGGCATCGAGCCCGGCGGCAACCCCGGCATCGGCAAGCGCCTCCACCATCAGGAAGACATAGGCCGGCCCGGAACCTGAAACCCCCGTCACCGCATCCATATGCGCCTCGTCCGAGAGCCAGATGACATCGCCGACCGCCCGCGACAGGGCTTCGGCGATGGTGTGCTGATCCTCGCCGACCAGATCGTTGCCGATCAGCGCCGTGATGCCCTTGCCGACGGCTGCCGGCGTGTTGGGCATGGCCCGCACCACGGCGACATCCGGCCCGAAAGCGGCCTCATAGCGCTCCAGCGGAATGCCGGCAGCAACGGACAGCACCAGCGTTTCGGCCCGTGCCAGCGGCGCGACCTCGCCGAGCACGTCGTCCATGACCTGCGGCTTGACCGCGATCACCATGACCTGCGGCACCAACAGCCCCTTGGTCTCGCGCGCCACCGTGACGCCGAGCCCGGCCAGTGCGGCGGCGTCCTTGTCGCCAAGATGCGGATCGAGCACCGACACCCCGGCCGGCTCCATGCCGGCATCCAGCCAGCCCCGGAGCATCGCCGCCCCCATCTTGCCGCCGCCCACCAGGAGCATCGGCACGGATCGCTGCAAGGTCATGCTTCCCCGGCGGTTTCAAACAAGGTGGCCGAAAGCGCCTCCTCGGCGGTCTTTCCGGCCCAGACGACAAACTGGAAGGCCTGATAATAGCGTTCGCAGTTCTCGATGGCATTGGCCAGAAGTTCGGCGCACTGATGCGGCGTCGGCTCGGCCCCGCCGGACAGCAGGAGCGAGGCCCGGTAAAGGACGATGCCGTCGTCGTGCCAGAGGTCGAAATGGCCGACCAGCATGTGTTCGTTGATGCGGGCCAGAAGCTTGACCACCTCGGTGCGCCGCGCCACCGGCACCTTCAGGTCGAAACCCGAGGCCAGATGCAGCGCCTCCACATCCACCATCCAGGAAAAGGAGACGTGGTAGTCGGCAAAACTGCCTTCCACCGAGATGGTGATTTCGTGCTCGTTGGAGCGGTCGAAGGCCCATTCATTCAGCGCGGCCACCTGCTCGATCACATCGACCGGGTGAATATCGCGTTCGGGACCGAGATCGAAATCGATGAGGGACATGGAGCACCTCCGGATGCGCCGGTGTCGGCAGGCGCCGACGGGCGTGGGGAACGGGCGAGGCCTTGCGGCCGCTGAAAGCCACCGAGATGGAACGCCACTGGTACGCATCACTTCCGGGCGCCATCACGCCCGGCACGCAACACGCGCCCTCACCGAGGTCCGGCACGCTTCCGGGAAGAAGCGAACACCTTTTGGGCCCGGACCACACGGCCGGCAAGGCCGCGAATCCCTCAAGTGAATCAACGATATCCTGATATGTTAAAAATCTCGAACTGTTTTCGAGCCGGCGATTTTTATTGTGGACGAGGCAATAGAAACCGCCACCCGCGGGGCGGGAAAAGCTTATCCGGCAAGGAAAATCGGCGGAAGATCAGGCGCCGTCGGCCGTTCCGTCCTGAACGGGAGCCGGCTCGGAAAGCCGCGATTCCAGCGCCTCGATGCGGGCCTTGAGCGCCTCGTTTTCCTCGCGCGCCTTCTCGGCCATTGCCTTGACGGTCTCCAGCTCCTCGCGCTGAACGAGATCCATCTCCGAGGTCAGTCGCTCAAGCTGCGACTTGACCATGGTTTCAACCTCGCGCCCGAGCGACTGCGCTGCACCCGCAGCATCGGTCACCAGCTTGCCGATTTCATCGAGGAAACGGTTGGAAGTCTGGGTCATCGCGTCATCGGCCTTTGTGTCATCGGGGTGAAACAGAGTATGGGGATCGCTCAAGAACGCTTCAACACCCTCGCAGCGTGAAGTGCAAGCGGCACGCTGCCGCGCCCGACAGGAGAATGCGCTTGGGGTTTTTCGCCATACCCTTTCCCGTCATCGACCCCGTGCTCGTCGAGGTCGGCCCCTTCGCCATCCGCTGGTATGCCTTGGCCTATGTCGCCGGCATCCTGTTCGCCTGGTGGCTGGCGCGCCGGCTGGTGGCAACGCCGACGCTCTGGGCCGCCGGGACCGCGCCCTATGACGCCGCCCTCATCGACGATGCGATCACCTGGATCACGCTCGGCATCGTGCTGGGCGGACGGGTCGGCTACGTGCTCTTCTACAACCTGCCCTTCTATCTCGATCACCCCGAGGCGGTGCTGCGCATCTGGCAGGGCGGCATGAGCTTTCACGGCGGGCTCATCGGCTGTGCGCTCGGCCTCGTCTTCACCGCGTGGCGCCATGGCAAGCCGCTGCTGCCGCTGCTCGACATCGCGTCGGTGGTGGCGCCGGTCGGCCTCTTCTTCGGGCGCATCGCCAATTTCATCAACGGCGAGCTTTGGGGCCGCACCACCGATGTTGCCTGGGCGATGGTGTTTCCCGGCGCCGGCCCGCTGCCGCGTCACCCGAGCCAGCTTTACGAGGCG
>JAGRKQ010000044.1 GCA_020442235.1 Hyphomicrobiaceae bacterium
AGAAGCCGCAACAGGCCCGACGGAGTTCGTCGGCCCGCCGGAACGGCCGCCCCTCAGCTTCAGCACGGCTCTGCCGTCAGGCTATGACTGGAAGGCCGAAGGCTATCAGAGCGCCGACGAAGCGCTCAGTGTGCTGCGAGAGGCCGAAGCGCGTGTCGCGATGAACGAGCTTTACGCGCTGGAACGCCAGCGCGCCGATGCGCTCACCCGCATTGCCGATGCCGAGACCAGCCAGAAGGCCCTGACGGCCGAGCAACAGACCGCACTGCGCGAGGATGCCGGACTTGTGCGGGCGCTGAATTACGACATCGAGCACATGCGCGAAGGCTTCCGCGCCAATCCGGACGTGCCGATCTCACCGCCGGACCTCAACGACGCCAATCTCGGCCCGGCAATGATGACGCTCGGCAGCACCATGACGAGCACCGTGGTGCCCAATGTGCTCAACGGGCGCGTCGCTGGCGGGTTTGCCGCGGCCGGCGCCCTGGGTGTTGCCAACGGCACCGGTTTTGCCACGGCCCTCGGCCTCACCGAGGCCGGCCTCAGCGAAAGCATGGTGCGCTGGATGCTGGATCAGGACACGGCAACAAGCGCCTCGATCAAGCTCACCACGCCCGGCCTTGCCATGGAACGCAGCGGCATCGTACCGATGGGCGCTCTGGCCGACGCCATCCCGCTCGGCACGCTGGAAGTGCCCGGCGGCGCCAAGGGCAAGCTCAAGCTCCAGGGCTGGGCGACCGGAACCGCCACCGTCGCGCTCACCCGTCCGGCCATGTCCGACGGCAAGCCGACCGTGCGCACCATGACCGTCAGCTACATGGCCGGCCTTCAGGCGGAAAATTCCATGGAAGTGGCGCTCGGCCCCTATACGCCGAAAAGCGTGACGCAGCCGCAGGTTGGCGCGGTCTATTCCTATTCGATCACCGCGCCCGAGGAACGGCTTGAAGAGATTCTTTACGGCCGCGCACCCCTTCCCGACCTCAACGATCCGGCGACGCTCAAGGATGGCGACACCATCACCTGGGACATGTCGGGTCTGGCGCTGGGCGATACCGAAATCCGCGCGCTTTACGGAAAGTCGATGCTGAAGGCCGGCGCCGACTTCAAGTTCGACGCACGCGCCACAAGCGGCCAGCGCACCGTCGTGCGCATCCGCGACAATGCCGAGACGGGTGACCGCCATGCCATCGTCTTCGATGGCAACAGCTATATGGACCGCATGGCCATGGGCGTGGGCGCCGTTTACAACCCCTCGATCCCGAAAGACGGCAAGGGCGCTGCGGCAAAACTCTCTTCCATCACGGCTCGTGCCCTGATCGAAGGCTCCACCCAGGACGTCGACAATCATTTCCGCTTTGCCGAAT
This sequence comes from Hyphomicrobiaceae bacterium, assembly GCA_020442235.1. Lineage (GTDB taxonomy): Bacteria > Pseudomonadota > Alphaproteobacteria > Rhizobiales > MH13 > JAGRKQ01. The sequence goes on from JAGRKQ010000044.1 coordinate 1,365, forward strand.
ACAACATCGGCCGGTCGAAGGGCCTGGGTCTCTACCAGGACTATATGCAAACAGGCATTCTGCCGGCGAACCTCGTTGCCCTGGAAGCGCCCGACGCCATCACCGCCCACGGTCTGCTCGATTTTTCCAGCGGGCTGGAGGAACTGGGCCTGCGCGCATCCTTCACGCTGGAAAACAAACGTTCCACAACGCAGCTTTCCGGCAACGGCTATTACAATCTGGCGACCAGCGGTGACATCGACCGGCGTTTCATTCTGGCCGATGCGCAGGAAAACTCGGTGCTGCGTGGCGGCGAAACGCCTTCGACCTCCGCCGCCGTCTTTGCCTTCAACGTCGAACAGGGGCGCAACGGCGTTTCCAATGCCCATGTCGATATCAACGGCAACAACCGCTACCTCAATTCCAAATCGATCTACGTCACCGATGATGGCGCGACCTACAAGATCGAGGAGAAGGATTACATAGCCGGCTATGGCGTGAACGAGCGCGACATCAAGACCCTTCTCGAGCGCGATCTGGAAATCCGGCAGAATGGCGGCAAGGGCATATTCGACACCATCGAGGTGGTGGCCGCAGATGGCAGCGTCATCACAGGCCAGGCCGCGCATGACTATCTCGACGGCCACAAGGACCCGCAGTCGGGATGGTTCACGCCCGAGCGGGTCAACATCATCCTGAAGCCAAAGGACAGCACCGACTGGCGCGATTTTTCAGAACGCCTGGCCAGGGATTCCGAGACCTATCTGGACGACACCTGGTTCCTCAATGCCATCACACCCAATGCGGTGCAGGGACAAGCGGTCAGCTATGCCATGAACCGTCTGTTTGGCACCGGCGGCATCAGCGGCAACAACATGTTCCAGCTGTCCGAATATGTCGGGAATGCCCATGACGCCACGGCACAGGGCGGAAGCCTGATCAATGCAATCCCCGGTTTTCTCGACATTGCGCCGAGCCTCATCGAAGGCTCATCGGCCGGCTCCGATCCTTACCCTCTGACGCTGCATATCTATGCCCCGAAGGATGGCGTTCCGATCCCTCCCGCCGCCAGCAATGACGCCAGCCTTTACGAGGTCATCCAGGGGCCGTGACAACGGGGAAATTTCCGTAACGTCATGATCGACATTACATATACAAAAGTATGATAATTTACATTACCAGGCAATTTTTCAAAGTTAATGGCGCGTGAAGATAAATTCTTTCGCCCTCAAACGCTTGTCCGGCTTATCAAACGCGGTTTACGCTTCCTTTCCGTGAGGGAAAATTGTGCTGCTTTCAGCGCATATCCTGCAATGGAACCGGAGTGCCTCGTATGGTTGCAGTCACCAGCGCGACGACATCCCCGCTGGACGAAACGTCAAACGCTTCCGACCCGACTGTTGGGACTGGAGCTTTTGAAGCGGCTGCCGATTCCGATTCCTCCCTTTCTTCTGCNNGTATCTTCTGTTGTTACGGAGCTTGTGCGCGCGGCGCCTGTTCTGGGGTATCTGTCTTCGGGCGAGCAGCGGATGCTGGCCGAGCAGACGCTGTCCGGCGCCGATCCGGATGCGGTGGCCGAGGGGCTGTTTGCGGCCAATGATGCGGCCTCGCGTCAGGCGCAGATCCACGGCGCGCTTCTGGAGGTCGTGCCCGATCTCGCCAAGGTCGATGCGGCAGCGCTGCGCGCCGGCGTCCTCGAGATCGACCGCCGCGTCCAGGCCGGCGAGGACATCGACACCGCCGCCAATGCCGTGCTCCAGGGCGAGTTGCAGAACCCCCTCGTCGGCGCCCAGCTTGCCCAGAGCATCCCCAGCTGGGATCTTCTGCCCAAGGAGGTCCAGGACCAGCTGATCGCCCGCGGCCTGGCCGGTCAGGGCTTCGACGGCGCCCTCGGCGGCAGCCTCGGCGACCTCAGGAGCGCCGAGATCAGCCGCGACAAGGACCCCGTCTATCTGCCCGACGAGCGCTACTCCTGGGGCTACGGCAAGACCCAGTACGGCACCTGGAACAACTGGGGCGAGAGCGACGAGTTCCAGGTCTTCTCCAACGACGCCATCGGCGACTACAAGACCCTGCAGGCGATGGAAGCCCGCCTCGCCGAGGTGCGCGAGATCGTCGACAATTACGGCCAGATGCGCCGCAACAGCTGGGGCGAGGACTGGGAGTACTCCACCTACACGCTCTACAAGGCGCCGGAGAACCAGAACCGCTTCTCTTATATGTATGACGAGAATCCGTCTCCGGCTGTCGCCATGAGCGAGCAGGAAGCACGCGATTATCTCAACGACCTGACGGCCCGCATCGACGGCATGCGCGAGCGCGTCACCGATCGCTACGAGGCCCAGCAGCGCCTCCAGAGCGAGGGGCTCATCCAGGTCACCGGCCAGCACATCGGCCTCAAGCAGGGCGAGCGCACCGGGCTTCACGACTTCAGCCAGATCCGCTGGGACCCCGAGCTCGGCCTCGTCACCGGTGCCGGCAATTACCGCAAGAAGAAGAAGCGCAGCTTCTGGAAGGCCGCGCTCGGCTTCATCGCCATTGCAGCCGCCGTCGTCATCGGCGCGCCCTATCTGGTGCCGGCGCTCTCCGGCGCCGCGGTCGGCGGCGCGGCGGCGGCGACCGGCGCGGGCCTGTCGCTCGGCGCCACCATGGTGCAGGCGGGCCTCGTCTCCGGCGGCCTCACCCTCATCCAGGGCGGCAGCCTGAAGGATGCCTTGAAGGCCGGCGTGCTCGGCGCGGCAACCGCCGGCATCGGCGGCTATCTGGCGCCCCGGGCCATCACAGCGCTGGGCCTGTCCAACAGCGCCTTCGGCTCTTCGGTGGTCAACGGCATGGTGCGCTCCGGCGTCTCCGGCCTGATCAATGGCGGCGATCTGGACAAGGCGCTTCTGCAGGGCGCGGCCGGCGGCATCGGCCGCTATATGGGCGGCGTTGCCGTCGACAGCCTCACCCAGTTCACCGACAACGAGCTGCTGCTCGACGTCATCGGCGCGACCACCGACCGGGTGGTCACCGATGCGCTGGACGGCGATGGCTTCTCCGGCCTTGGCGAGCATCTGAAGGGCGCGGCTGCCGCCACCGCCGGGTCTTATGTTGCCGGCAAGGTGGATGAGGCGGTCGATCTTGGCGAGGGCACCGGCGCGGCCATGCTGGAGGATGCCATCGTCACCGCCAGCGGCTCGGTGGTGCGCAACCTCGCGCTCGGCCATGACGGCGACGACCTGTGGACGCTGGTGCGTGACGATGTGGCCAAGGATGCGCTGCAGACGCAGGGCGCGCGCGTCGGCGCGGCGCTGTTCCCGGTCGAGGTCGCCGAGACCGCGGCCGCCGCTCCCGAGCAGGCGGCGAAGGCCGCACCGCAGCCGGCCGTGCTCGTCGTCCAGGAAGGCGACACGCTGTGGGATCTGACCGGCGGCAACATGGAGCTGATCGGCCGCATCATGGCCGACAACGGGCTCACCTCCTCGCTGATCCGTCCGGGACAGGAGCTTGTCATTCGCCCCGACAGCATGGTCAGCGACGAGGAAGCGGCCGCGCATCTGGCGCTCGGCAGCGAGACGGTGATCGCCGACAATGAGCGTCTGGCGCTGATGCCGAAGGTGGTGACGGTCCGCGAGGGCGATACGCTCTGGGACATCACCGGCGGCGACATTGGCGCGATCGGGCGGATCATGGCCGACAACGGCCTGACCAACTCCTTCATCTATCCGGGCCAGGAACTGGTGATCCGGCCCGAGGGTGCGGTGAGCGCCGAGGAGGCCGCCTTCCACGCCGAGGT
>JAGRKQ010000269.1 GCA_020442235.1 Hyphomicrobiaceae bacterium
CGCGTGCTCGATCTTGGCTGCGGCACCGGACTGATGGGCGAGGCGCTGCGCGCCCGCGCGCTGCATCTCGACGGCATCGACCTGTCGCCGGACATGGTGGCGCACGCCTCGGCCAAGAAGATCTACGACACGCTTTCCGTTGCCTCTCTGGGCGATGCGCTGCGCGACCGCGCCGGCGCGCGGATCGACATCATCGTTGCCGCCGATGTGTTCTGCTATCTCGGGGCTCTGGACGAGGTGTTCGCGGCGGCGGCCGCAGCCTTGCGACCGGGCGGGCTTCTGGCTTTTTCCGTCGAGGCACATGAGGGGCAGGACCCCTGGGTGCTGCGCGGCAGCCTGCGTTATGCCCATGCGCGTGCCCCACTCACCGCTGCGCTGGAAGCCGCAGGTTTCACGGTGGCGGCGATCAGCACCGAAACCATCCGCAATGACCGCGGTGCGCCGATCATTGGCGATCTGGTGATCGCCCTGAAGCAGGGCGGCGCGGCGGATGAGACCCTGGGAGCCGCGCCAGAAAACCCGCAGCGCCCGCGAACCCCTTCGCAGGAAGAGGGCGGGCTCGCCTGACCCTGGTCAGGAAAGCGGGCGGAAGGGTGCGCGGCCGGAGCGGATCGCGCTTTCCAGAAGCTCGATGCGATCCTGCCCCCAGAAGGGTTCGCCGTTGAGCACATAGCAGGGCGAACCGATGATCCCGAGATCGGCGCCTTCCTGCGTATGAGCGTCATAGGCCGCATCGGCCTTGCCGGCCTTGACGGCTTCAAGGATCGCTTCGGCGTCGTGGCCGGTCTCGCGCAGGGCCTCGGCAACCACCGCCTCGTCGGCGATGTTCTTGTCTTCCGCCCAGACGATGGACAGGGTCTTGCCGACATAAGCGGCGGCATCAGCCCCGGATTCGGCAACAAGAATCGCCGCGCGGTCGGCGAGCGAACAGTCCGCCGGCCAGAAGGCGGGCTTGAGATTGAGCGGCAGGCCGCGCGCTTCGCGCCAGCGCTGCAACTCGATCCAGCGATAGGCAAGGCGCGCCGGATGGCGCTTGGGCAGCGGCACGCCGCCGGTCTGCTCGAAGACGCCGAAGAGCCGCACCGGCTTGAAACGCACCGAAACGCCGTTGCGGGCCGCCATCTCCACAAAGGCCTGGTGGCCGAGATAGGCATAAGGCGAGATCGCCGTGTAGAAACAGTCGACCGTGACGGTCATGGTGTGTCCTCCCAGTTCTCCGGCGTTCGGGCCTTGGCGCGCAGGGCCGTGCTGGCGGCCAGAAATTCCGCGCCCGGACCCTCCGCCGGATGATCGCTCGCCTCGATGCCGATCAGCGCGAAAAGATCGGCGACCGGCACGAAGCGTTTTCCTTTGCGATCGTAGAGCCCGCCGCGCACGAGGGCGAGGGCCGCGACCTCCTCTTCACCGAATTTTGAGGTGATGAGGAAGCGTTGCTCCATCAGGAAGTCGGTGCCGGAGAAGGCAAGCACCCGGCTTTCCAGGAAAAAGCGCTGGAAGGGCCGGATTTCGCGGCGAAAGACGATCTCGGCGGCTGACAGCATCGGCGCCCAGCCATGTTTCAACGCCGGGCGCGCCAGACCAGCACGGATCATCAGGTCCGTGCGCCCGAGATCCATCAGCGTCAGATAGCGCCCGTTGTTGAGATGAAAATTGAGGTCGCAGTCATGCGGCCAGACGCGAAAGGCGATGCGCGAAACGCCGAAGGGCGCCGCAATGGGCGCCCCCCGGATGGCCTTGAGAATGACGGCGATCAGCCGGAACAGAAGGTTCACGCTGCAGCCTTCATCGGATCGACGCCGAAGCGGCCATAGAAGGTGTCTCCGTTCCGGGCCATGTCGAGAAGCAGCTTCGTCGGCTTGAAGCGCGCGCCGTGCTTCTTCTGCAGGCGCTTGCACAGATCAACGAAGGCCGCGGCCCCCATGGCGTCGATATAGGACAGCGTGCCGCCGGTATAGGGCGCAAAGCCATAGCCGAGGATCGAGCCGACATCGGCCTCGCGCGGGTCGGTGACGACGCCTTCCTCGACCGTGCGGGCCGCTTCCAGCGCCTGGGTGACGAGCAGGCGATCCTTCAGTTCCTGCACGTCGAAGCTGGAAGCCGGCTTCGGCGCGACGATCTCGGCAAGGCCCGGCCACAGCGCCTTGTTGCGGCCCTGATAATCGTAAAAGCCCTTGCCGTTCTTGCGGCCGAGGCGCTCGCGCTTGACCACCATCTCTTCCAGCAGCTTTTCCTGACGCGGATCGACGGCCTTCTCGCCGAGATCGGCCTTGGTCGCCGCGAGGATCTTCCAGGCAAGATCAACGGCCACTTCGTCGTTTAGGGCGAGCGGGCCGACCGGCATGCCGGCCATCTTGGCGACGTTTTCCACCATCGCCGCCGGCACGCCTTCCATCAGCATCAGATGCGATTCCAGCATGTATTTGGTCACGCAGCGATTGACGTAGAAGCCGCGGCTGTCATTGACGACGATCGGCGTCTTCTTGATGGCGCGCACATAATCGAGCGCCACGGCCAGCGCCTTGTCGCCGGTCTTCTTGCCGAGGATGATTTCCACCAGCATCATCTTGTCGACCGGCGAGAAGAAGTGGATGCCGATGA
>JAGRKQ010000270.1 GCA_020442235.1 Hyphomicrobiaceae bacterium
GCGCGCTCCGGCGGCACCGGCCCTTATGGCAATGGCATCAACGTCTTCCGGGCCGGCGGCGTGGTCGTTTCCAACAACGTCATCGACGATTGCGACTTCTCCGCCATCCGCATGAATTCGGGCACGAATGTCCAGATCCTCGGCAATGCCTGCCGGCGGCTGGGCGAAACGGCGATCTTCGCCGAGTTCGGCTTCGACGGCGCTGTCATCGCCAACAACATCATCGACGGTGCGGCCAGCGGCATCTCGATCACCAATTTCAATTCCGGCGGCCGTCTGGGCGTTGCCAGCGGCAACATAGTGCGCAACCTCAACACGACCTCGCGCCTGCCGACCGAAGACCCGATCTATGGCATCGGCATCGCCGCCGAGGCCGATGTGGCGATCACCGGCAATGTCATCGAGGGCGCGCCTTCGGTTGGCATCGCACTCGGCTGGGGGCCGTATCTGCGGGACGTGACGGCAAACGCCAATGTCATCCGCCATGCCGGTATCGGCATCGCCGTCAGTGCGGTGGAAGGTTCCGGTTCGGCCGTGATCACGGACAATCTGATTGCCGATGCGACGCGCGGCGCGGTTCTGGGCATGCGCTGGCGCGAGATCGCGACCGGAGAACTCGCCGACGGAACCGCCAGCGACACGCCGGCGCATGTCTCCGTCTCGCGCAACCGGGTCAGCTGAGACGCGACAGGGCCTCGAGCGGGCGGGCAAGATCCGGCGCGAGCGCGATGGTTCCCGCGCGAACGCCGGTCCGGTCGGTCACCGGCGCGTTGCGAAAATTATCCAGCACCGCGGCCTCCTGCGGTGTTGAAGCGCCAAGAAGCGCCGCGATGACCCCGGCCATCGCCGCTTCGGCCGCGCGGGTGGTGCCGTCACGCGCCTTCAGGGCAACGCCAAGCCCGAGCGTCGGCAAGGCGGCGCAGAACACGCCTTCCGCCCCCGTCTTGACGAAGATCCTGTCGCCATAGGCCTCCATCGCCCGGGTGCAGAACCGCTCCGTGCCGGCAATCATGAAAGGGTCGGACTGACAGGCCGCCATCAGCCGGCGTGCCGCCGCGCTGCGTGTCGCATCCAGTCCGCTGCCGGAAGCGATGCGGGCAAAGCCGCGCGCCAGGGCGGTGAGCGCAATGGCATAGGTCGGGATGGAACAGCCGTCGATGGCGGCGTTGCGCGCATCATGCGGCGCGCCGGTCACCTCGCTCATGACGCGGGCCAGACGCTGTTGCAGCGGATGGTCGATGCCGGAATAGCCCTTCGGGTCCCAGCCACTCTCGCAGGCCATGCAGACAAAGCCGGCATGCTTGCCCGAGCAGTTGTTGTAAATCCGGCCAGGCTTGTCGCCGGCCCGGTGCAGCGCGGCGACATCGGCCTCGCGCGCCGGCCACTGTGTCCCGCATTCCAGGTCGTCCTCGCCAAGACCAACCTTTCTGAGCAAGGACAGCGCCCCCGCCCGGTGGCGTTCCTCGCCATTGTGCGAAGCGCAGCACAGGCACAGTTCGGAAGGCGACAGACCCAGCTTGTCGGCGATGCCGCTTTCCACCAGCGGCAGGGCCTGAAGGATCTTGACGCAGGAGCGCGGGAACAGCACCCGCTCGACATCGCCGAGCGCCAGAACGGTGCGCCCCTCGCCATCCATCACGACCAGCGCACCATGATGCAGGCTTTCGACCGCCGGCCCGCGCGTCACTTCGACAAGAGCGATGTCCTGCAAGACCGGCCTCAGTGGATGCGCTCGAGGATCGAAACGTAGTTGGCGACGGCCGCGCCGCCCATATTGTAGATGCCGCCGATGCGCGCGCCCTCGATCTGCATGCCGCCGGCTTCTCCGGCGAGCTGCATGGCCGTCAGGGCGTGCATGGAAACGCCTGTCGCACCGATCGGGTGACCCTTGGCCTTGAGGCCGCCGGACGGATTGACCGGCAGTCGGCCGCCCTTCTCGGTCTGGCCCTCGGCCACGATCCGCGCCGCTTCGCCTTCCCCGGCCAGCCCCATCGCCTCGTATTCGATCAGTTCGGCGATGGTGAAGCAGTCATGCGTCTCGACGAAGGAGAGGTCATCCAGCGTCAGCCGGGCATCGCCGAGCGCGCGTCGCCAGGCCTCGCTGCAGCCTTCAAACTTCAGGATATCGCGCTTCGACATCGGCAGGAAATCCTGCACATGCGCCCTTGAGCGGAAGGCAATCGCCCGGCGCATGGAGAGCGCCGTCGGCATGTCGGCCAGCACCACCGCCGCCGCCCCGTCGGAGACGAGCGAACAGTCGGTGCGCTTCAGGGGACCGGCGACATAGGGGTTCTTCTCGCTTTCGGCACGGCAGAAATCGAAACCGAGATCCTTGCGCATCTGGGCGTAGGGATTGGCGACACCGTTCCTGTGGTTCTTCGCGGCAATGCCGGCGAGCGCATCGGACTGGTCGCCGTGACGCTGGAAATAGGCCGCGGCGATCTGGCCGAAGACACCGGCAAAGCCGGCGGGAATATCGCCATCCTCAGGCAGGTAGGATGCCCTCAGAAGATTTTCGGCAATCGCCGCCGGGCTCGAGGTCGTCATCTGCTCCACGCCGACGACGAGGACGATCCGCGCCGCGCGCGCATCGATGGACCGAAGGCCCTGATGGATCGCCGCCGATCCGGTGGCGCAGGCATTCTCGACCCGCGTTGCCGGCTTGAAGCGCAGCTTGTCACTGGCCTGAAGCACCAGGGCCGCTGTGAAATCCTGCTTGGAGAAGCCGGCGTTGAAATGGCCGAGCAGGATCTCATCGACGTCCTGCGGGCCGATGCCGGCATGGTCCAGCGCCTCGCCGGCCACCTTGACGATGAGGCTTTCGACCGTTTCCTCGCTGTGCTTGCCAAAGGGTGTGTGCGCCCAGCCGACAATCGCCGTCATGATCCATTCCTCCCGATCTTCTGCTTTCGCTTGGGGTGATCTTGGCGCTCGCCCGCCGCCTCGGCAAGAGGCAGGCCCGCCGGGCTGCCCTGCACGCCGCCGGGACCTTGACGCCCCTTTCATGCCCGGCGCGGAAACGCTACCCTTGCGCCATGTCCGACATCACGCTCATCACCGATGAAGGGCTGGTGCAGATCGCCCTCATGCTCGCCAGCCCCGGCCTGCTCATCGGGCTTTTGCTGGGCGCCTGGCTGTGGAAGTCGAACCGCGTTGCCGGCGCCATCCTCGGCGCGCTCATCGGCATCCCCGTCGGCGCGGCCATCGCTCTCGGCGTGCTCGTTCTGGTGGTGAAATAGGCGCCGTTACCTGCCGGCAATCCATGCTCTGAGGCGGGCAACAGCCTCATCCAGCACCGCGTCGCGCTTGCAGAAGCAGAAGCGCACGAAATGCCGCGGCGGATCGGTCCGGTAGAAGGCGGAAACGGGAATTGCCGTCACCTTGGCCTCGCGCGTCATGCGCTGGCAGGCCTCGACATCGTCGCCAAGACCAAGGGGACGGATGTCGGCGGTGAGGAAATAGCTGCCGCTGGCATCAAGGCATTGCAGCCCCAGGCCTTCGAGACCGGCCCTCAGCCGGTCGCGCTTCCTTTCCAGATCGCCGGCAAGGTCGCGATAATACTCGTCGCCCTTGGCAAGGCCTTCGGCGACCGCCTTTTGAAGATGCGGCGGCGTGGTGAAGGTGGTGAACTGGTGCGCCTTGGCCACCGGCTCGATCAGCGCCTTCGGCCCGGTGATGTAACCGACCTTCCAGCCGGTGAGCGAAAAGGTCTTTCCCGCCGAACCGACCCGCAGGGTGCGCGCTTCCATCCCAGGCAGGCTGGAAAAGGGGATGTGCTTCAATCCGTCGAAGACGAGATGTTCATAGACTTCGTCGGCGATCACATAAGCGTCGAAACGCTCCACCAGCGCGGCGATGCGGGACAACTCCTCCGCGCCGAAGACCTTGGAAGCCGGATTGAGCGGATTGTTGATGAGAACGAGCTTGGTGCGGTCCGAAAAGGCCGCTTCCAGCGCCGCATCGGTCACGGCCCAGTCCGGCGGGGCCAGGCGCACGAAGCGCGCGATACCGCCGGCGCGCTCCACCAGCGGCACGTAGCAGTCATAGAGCGGCTCGAAGAGCACCACCTCGTCGCCCGGCTCCACCAGCGCCATGATGCAGTCCGACAGCGCTTCGGTCGCCCCCGAGGTGACGATCACCTCGCCCGCCGGATCGCGTTCAAGGCCGAAGAAACGCTTCTCCGTTGCCGCGACCGCCTCGCGCAAAGCGGGGATGCCGAGCATGGGCGGATACTGGTTCGGCCCGTCCATGATCGCTTTGGCTGCCGCCGCGCGCACATCCTCAGGCCCGTCGACATCGGGAAAGCCCTGCCCGAGATTGATCGAGCCGTGCTCGATGGCCAGGCGGCTCATCACCTCGAAGATGGTCGTCGGCAGGCCGGTGAAAACGGGGCTCGTGGACCGCATGAACCGCCCTCAGACGAAGGCCTGAAGGCCCGTCTGGGCCCGGCCGAGGATCAGCGCGTGAATGTCGTGCGTGCCCTCATAGGTGTTGACGGTCTCCAGGTTCTGGGCGTGGCGCATGACGTGATACTCCGCCGTGATGCCATTGCCGCCATGCATGTCACGCGCGGTCCGGGCGATCTCCAGCGCCTTGCCGCAATTGTT
>JAGRKQ010000045.1:0-2783 GCA_020442235.1 Hyphomicrobiaceae bacterium
CTCGTAGGCGCGCTGGGCGGCGATGAGGTCGGAGATTTCCGAGACCGCGTTGACGTTGGCGAGCTCGATATGGCCCTGAAGCACCGAGCCGAAGCCTTCGTCGCCCGGCGAGCCGGTGAGGGCGGCGCCGGAGGAGGCGGTTTCCAGGAACAGATTGTCGCCAATCGCTTCCAGGCCCGACTTGTTGACAAAGCGGGCGAGTTCGATCTGGCCGAGCGTCTGCGGGGTGGAGGCATTGCCGATGAAGGCCTGCACCGTGCCGTCGGCGGCGATCGTCACGTCGCGCGCATTCTCGGGAATGGTGATGCCCGGCTGCACGACATAGCCGTCCGGGGTGACGATGGTGCCGTTGGAATCGCGCTCGAAAGTGCCGGCGCGGGTGTAGGCGGTGCGGCCGTCCGGCAGCTCGATCTGGAAGAAGCCCTCGCCGCGGATGGCAATGTCGAGATCCTTCTCGGTCGGAAGCACGGTGCCCTGGCTCATGACGCGCGGGGTGGCGGCGGTCATCACGCCCGAACCGATCTGCACGCCGGCCGGAACGACCGTGCCCTGCTCGGAGGTCTGGGCGCCGATGCGGCGCAGGTTCTGGTAGAGCAGATCCTGGAATTCGGCCCGCTGGCGCTTGAAGCCGGCGGTGCGCATGTTGGCGATGTTGTTGGAGATGACCTCGACGTTGAGTTCCTGGGCCATCATGCCGGTCGAAGCGATGTGCAGTGCCTGCATGGGTCTTGTCCTTTATGCGTCGAGGCTGCCGAGACGCTCGATGGCGTTCCGGCGCAGTCCGTCAGCATCGCGAACCATGCGGGCCTGCATTTCATAGGCGCGCTGGATCTCGATCATCCGGGAGATTTCGCTGATCGGCTGGACGTTGGAGCCCTCGATGACGCCCTGCATCACCCGTCCGAATTCGGAGGGCTGGGGGTCTTCGCCGGTCAGAAGATTGTTGCCGACACGCTCCATGGCCTGCTCGTTGTCGAACTCGACGAGACGCAGGCGGCCGCGCGGGCCGTTGTCGGTGGTCACGGTGCCGTCCGGCGCGATGGAGATTTCGCTGTCTTCCGGCAGGAGGTAGATCGGGCCGTCGAGGCCCATCACCGGCAGGCCCTGCTGGTTGACGATCATGCCGTCGGGGCTGCGCTGGAAGGAACCGTTGCGGGTGAAGCGCTCGCCCTCGGGCGTGTCGACGACGAGATAGGCATCGCCATCGATGGCCACATCCAGCGGATTGCCGGTCATCTCGAAGCGTCCGGCCGTGGTGTCGCGCACCGTTGCCCAGTCCCGCACATAGGCAAGCGGGCGGTCGCCCATGCGGAAGGCGCTCGCCCGTGCGACGGGCATGCGGTAGTCCTCGAAGAGGAGGCTTTCGGCCTGAAAGCCGGTCGTGTTGATGTTGGCCAGATTGTTGGCCACCACATCCAGCTCGCGCCGCAAGCTGATCTCTCGCGACAGGCTGATGAGCTGTGCATTCATCATGGCAGAGCCACTCCCCGGTTGCGGGCGCATCGTGCTCTCCCCAGAGCGCGCCTTGCCCTGATCCTTGCAGGCCGCGTGCCAGACTGTGAAATGTAGCAATTTCAATTAATTACGAGAAAATTCCTTGCGGCATCCTTTGCCGTGACGACGGTCTTTTCCCGGGTCGGGCGGCAATTTCGACCGCCTTGGTAAAGCTTTGTTAACCATGTCGGCGCCAGTCTCCATGGTGAGAACAAGGGAGCCGTGCGCCTTGCGCCGGCATGCATCAGGGGCCCGTTCATGGCCGATGAGGATCAGGTCGAAGACGCCGATGCGCTGGACGATGATGAGTCCGATGGCGAGGGCGGCAAATTCGGCAAGAAGAAACTGATCATCATCGCTGTCGCCGCGGTCCTGCTTCTGGGCGGCGGCGGTGGCGCGATGTGGTTCCTTGATCCGCTGGGGCTGTTCGGGCCGTCAACGGACGAAGAGGCGGCAGCGGCCATCGTCGACGCCGAGCCTGCCGTCTATTACGAGCTGCCGGAAATGACGGTGAATCTTTCGGCCGCCGAGCGCCGGGCTCAGTATCTGCGCGTGCGCATCGCGCTGGAGCTTTCCGACCAGACCATGGTGGAGGCCATCGAGCCGAACCTGCCGCGCGTTCTCGACGCCTTCCAGACCTATCTGCGCGAGCTTCGGGTTTCCGACCTTGAAGGCTCTGCCGGCATTTTCCGCCTGAAGCAGGAACTTCAGCGGCGCGTCAATCTCGCCATCCGCCCGGCGCGGGTCGAAGCGGTCCTGTTCCGCGAAATCATCATCCAGTGAGGCCAGTCGATGTCTGAAGACGAAATGGATGATGAATCCCTCGCCGCCGACTGGGGGGCGGCGATGGAAGAGAGCGGAGACGTCAATGACGACATGGCGGCCCAGTGGGCGGCCATGCTCGATGACGACGAGGAGGCTGCGGACGATTCAGCGTCACGCGGCGCCGAACGCGTTCTCAATCAGGATGAGATCGACAATCTTCTCGGCTTTTCGGCTGCCGAGCAGAGCGACGAGGCCACCAAGGGCCTGCGGGCGATCATCAACTCGGCAATGGTGTCCTATGAGCGCCTGCCGATGCTGGAAATCGTCTTCGACCGGCTGGTGCGCCTGACGACGACGAGCCTGCGTAACTTCACCTCCGACAACGTCGAAGTCTCGCTGGAAGGCATCACCTCGGTGCGTTTCGGCGACTATCTCAATTCCATTCCGCTGCCGGCGATCCTGTCGGTGTTCAAGGCGGAGGAATGGGACAATTACGGCCTCTTCACCGTCGATTCCAACCTGAT
>JAGRKQ010000045.1:2853-7627 GCA_020442235.1 Hyphomicrobiaceae bacterium
CCCTACACCACCATCGAGATGAACCTCGTCCGGCGCATGGTAGAAGTGGTGATGGCCGATGCCGAGGCCGCATTCGCTCCGCTGAGCGCGGTCAATTTCAACGTCGACCGGCTGGAAACCAATCCGCGCTTTGCCACCATCTGCCGTCCGGCCAACGCCGCGATCCTGGTGGAACTGCGCGTCGATATGGAAGATCGCGGCGGCAAGATCGAGCTGCTTCTTCCCTATGCGACCATCGAGCCGATCCGCGAACTGCTGCTGCAGCAGTTCATGGGCGAGAAATTCGGGCGCGATTCCATCTGGGAAGGCCATCTGGCGACCGAAATCTATTCGGCCGATCTCAGGGTCGATGCGGTGCTGTTCGAGCAGCACATGCGGGTCTCCGAGGTGATGAAATTCGAGGTCGGGCAGACCTTGATGTTCGACATGGAGCCGACCGACCCGGTCTATCTCAAATGCGGCGACATCGCGCTGACCGAAGGGCAGATGGGACGCGTCGACCGCAACATTTCCGTGCGCATCACGCGGCCCTTGCGCCGGCCGCGCGTCACCATGGCGGCCTTCGAGAAGGCCGGACAGCAAAAATCGATGGAGAGCTGAGATGGCCGATCTTCCGCTGGACCTGATCGCCGAAGGCATTGTCGCGGTCCTTCTGGTGCTGACGATCCTCTACTGCATGCTTCTGAACGGGCGGCTGAAGCGGCTGCGCGGCGACGAGGAAGCCCTGCGGGTGACGATTTCCGAACTCATCACGGCAACCGAGATCGCCGAACGGGCCATCAGCGGGCTGAAACAGACCGCAGCGGACTGCGACAGCACCATCGGCCAGCGTCTGCGCGAAGCCGAGACGCTGAACCAGCAGATTTCCACCCATGTGGCCACCGGCCATGCCATCGTCCAGCGCCTGGCCAAAGTGTCGCGCGCGGCCGGCCTTGGAGCCGGTCAGGCCGCAGCATCCCCGGCGCCGGTCCAGCCGGCACTGGCCGCCGAACCGGCAGCCGCACCCGCGGCATCGGCGGAGCGTTTCTCCGGCCTTGCGGCGGCCCTGCGCACCCGTCAGGACGCTGCAAGTGTTGCGGCGGAGCCGGCCCGCCCGGCAACCGCCCGCTCGGGCGAACTCGACCGCGCCGCACAGGCCATCCGCAACCAGATCGCCGCGCGCCGGCAGGGCGTTGCGGGAGGGGCTCGCTGAGATCATGGTCCGTGTTCGCATCCTGCCCGCGCTGATCCTGTCGCTTGGCGTCCTGTTCGCCATGAAGGCCGGGGGTTTCCTGCTCGATGGCCGGGTGCGGCTTTCGGGCATCGCGCCCGCTCTTGCCCAGGAAGAGCCGGTGACGGGCCGGGTGACGACCGAACGCCCCGAAGAGCAGCCGATCGAGGGCTCGGCGGTGGAAACCTCGCAGGACCGGATTCTGGAACGACTGGGCGAGCGCCGCCGTCAGCTCGACGAGCGCGAACGCGATCTCGATCTGCGCGAGCAGCTTCTTCAGGCTGCCGAGCAGCGTCTGGCGGACCGTGTCGGTGAACTGGAAGCCCTGGAACAGCGCATCGGTGTGGCGCTCGACGAGCGTGAGGAGCAGCGCCTCGCCGAGGTTCAGCGCCTCATCACCATGTATGAATCCATGCGCGCCAAGGATGCGGCCGAGATCATGAACGAACTCGACCTGTCGATCCTTCTGGAAGTGGCGCGGCGCATGAATCCGCGCAAGATGGCCGACATCATGGCCCAGATGCAGCCCGATGCGGCACGCCGTCTGACCATCGCGCTGGCCATGAATGGCGGCGTGCAGGATGAACCGGTGACGACGCAATCGATCCAGGCACTGCCGCAGATCGAGGGCGAGCCGATCCCGGCGCCGGAAGCCCGGTAAGAGTTTCCCCCTTGGTAAGTCTCGATTAAGCCTGTCCGGCTAGTCTTCCTGCTGCCGCAGCGTTTCTTGCGGCGCGGCGAAGCGGGCCGGGCGATGAGTTTTGCGTATCAAGGGCGGGCGCTGCGGGCGCTGCGGGGTCTTCTGGGGCTCGCGGTGGCCTTGTGCGTTTCTGCCGCCGGCCTGACAACGCCCTCCCGTGCCGAAGAGATGCTTCCGGCCATGGTTTCGGCCTCGGCGGAATCCAATTATGGTCGCCTGATCGTCGGCTTTCCGGAACGGTTGTCGCTGCCGCCGCACGAAATCTCCACCGAAAACGGCGTTCTCGTCATCCAGTTCGACGAACAGATCGATGCCGATGTGCGCGATGTGACGCGCGCGCTTGCCGGCTATGTCACCGTTGCCCGCCGCGATCCCGATGGCATGGCGCTGCGGTTCGGCCTGACGCGCGGCGTCTCGATCAATGTCATGGAGGCGGGCGAGAAGCTGTTCGTCGATTTCCTGCCGGCAAACTGGCAGGGCCTGCCGCCGGGCCTACCCGCCGATGTCGTTGCCGAACTTGCCGGGCGCGCGGAAGCTGCGGCCCTGCGCGCGGCGGAAGAAGAGCGCCGCCGGCTCCTCGGCGAACTCAATGCCGAAGTGGCCTTGCGTATCGGTCGGCATCCGACCTTCTCGCGGCTTTCCTTCGACTGGAACATTCCCTTCGCGACCACGGTTGTGCGCGAAGACTCGACGATCCGGGTGCGTTTCAATCACCGCGTCGGCATCGATCTTTCCGAGCTTGCCGCCGATCTTCCCCCGCTCGTCACCAAGGTGGATGCGCTCGTCGGCGATACCGGGCTGGAAGTCATCGTCGAGGTGGACGATGAGGCCAGCATCCGGGCTTTCGAGGACGAGCAGAGCTATATCATCGACGTGACGGGCCCGCGCCTGACCGCGCCCGATCCGCGCCTTGCCGCCATCGAAGAAACGCTGGGCGGCGCGCCTCAGCCCGGCAGCATCACGGTCCAGGGCGATCGCGTGACAGAGAGGCCGGAGGCAGCGGACGAGGAGATGCCCGCGGCGGTTGCCGAAACGCGCCCTGCGGACGGCCCCTTCATTTCCGACATGACGCCCGAAGAAGACGCAACGCCCGCAGCACGGCCTGTGCTTTCCCAGGCGCGCCCGGATGTCGGCGGTACGGTGCAGGTGCACCGCCGCGCCCCCGAAGTCACGCGCGATGCGGCGACCGGCCTCAACATCGTGCGCGCCGAAACCATTCGCGTCGGCGACATCATCCGCATGAGCTTCCCCTTCCGCAATGAAACGCCGGCGGCGGTGTTCACGCGCGGGCGCTCGCTCTTCATCGTCTTTGACACCATCGTGCCCATCGACATGCGCTCGGTGCGCAACGAAGCCGCGCATCTGGTGCGCGATATTTCGCTCACCCGCTTTGACGGCATGACGCTGATCCGGCTCGATCTCATCGATTCCATCTTTGCGACCGCGCTTCCCGAGGGGATGCGCTGGGTGGTGACGCTGGGCGATGCCGTGCTGGAGCCGACCCTTCCGCTCGATATCGAACGCGCTGCGCGCGCCGATGGCCGGCCCTTTGCCGAAATCCTTGCCGAGGGTCTCGGCAACGTCTTCACCTTCAAGGACGAGGTCGTGGGCGACACCATCATCGTCGCCACCATCCGTCCGCCAGCACGCGGTTTCCTCAAGCCCTTCAATTTCGTGGAGTTTTCCACGCTGCCCTCGGCGCATGGCATCGCCATCCTGCCGCGGGCGGACGATCTGCGGGTGCACAAGGGCGAGGAGGGTCATCTTCTCATCGAGCGCGAGGAGGGCCTGCGGCTTTCCGAAGTGGGCGGTTCGGTCGATGAATTCTTCTTCGCCAGCGTGGAGCGGCCCGGCTTCATCGACATGGATACGCTGCGCGACAGCGATCGCGGCACCTATTACGAGAAGCGCGCGGAGCTGGAGGAACGGCTTTCCATCTCCGAAGGCGAGGATCGGGCCCAGCGCCAGCTCGATCTTGCCCGGCTTGCCATCACCTATGAGCTCGGGCCGGAAGCGCTGGGCAATCTGGAGATTGCGCTCGACGAGCAGCCGAGTCTTGAGCACGATCCGGCGTTTCTGATCCTCATGGGCGCCGCCAATGTCACGGCCAACCGCCCCGATATGGCGCTCCGTTATCTCGGCGATTCCGGGCTGCGCAACAATCCCGATGCGGCGCTGTGGCGGCTCATTGCCTATGGGCAGCAGGGGGACTGGCGGGCCGTGCGGCGTGTGGCGCGGCGCGCGCAGCAGGTGATCGACGATTATCCGGTGACGGTGTCCGGGCCGGCGCGCCTGACGCTGGCCGAAGCGGCGCTCGACGCCAATGCGATTGCGGGCGTTTCGGAGCTTCTCGGCAACATCAATCCGGCGCGGCTTTCGCATGATCTTCTGGCGCATCACATCATTCTTTCCGCGCTGCTCGAGGATGCGCTCGGGCGCCGCGATGCCGCGCTGAGCATGCTGCAGCAGGCCGCCAGCATGGATGACGGGCCGGAAAATGCGCGCGCCGAGCTGGAACGCATCCGCATTCAGGTGCGGGATGAAATCATCACTCCGCAGGCGGCAACCGAAGCGCTTGAAAACCTGACCACAGGCTGGCGCGGGGACAACACCGAGATCACCGCGCGGGCGCTACTGGCCCGGCTTTATGTGCAAACGGGCGACTACCGTTCCGCCTTTCATGCGCTGAAGGCGGCTGTGATGGCGGATTCGGAAGCTGATGCGGTGCGCGAACTGCACAACGAGATGAGCGCGGCCTTCACCCGGCTCTTTCTCGATGGCGAAGCCGACAGCCTGCCGACGCTCGACGCGCTTTCCCTTTTCTATGACTTCCGCGAGCTGACGCCGGCTGGCCGCCAGGGCGA